>JALTLF010000086.1 GCA_027005735.1 Chromatiales bacterium
CCGAGATGGTCATGCCGGGTGACAACGTCAAGATGACGGTGACCCTGATTGCCCCCATCGCCATGGAAGAGGGCCTGCGCTTCGCCATCCGCGAAGGCGGCCGTACCGTCGGCGCCGGCGTGGTATCCAAGATCATCGAGTAAGAATCACGGAGTGCGATGTGGCCCGGCGGGGTCGGAAGGCACGGCAAATTGCCGTACTTCGGTCCTCGCCACGCGCCACTCGCACCTCGCAACCGGGTTTAGGCCAGTAGCTCAATTGGCAGAGCGGCGGTCTCCAAAACCGCAGGTTGGGGGTTCGATTCCCTCCTGGCCTGCCAATTTGCACTGACTGGTTAAAGCAGACTACATGGCAGACAAAATCAAGCTACTGTTGGCGATCCTGCTGGTCGCGGCGGGGATATACGGCTTCTATTACTTCGACGAACAGTATGCCCTGCTGTACCGCGTGCTGGGGCTGTTGTCCGTCGTGCTGGTTTCGACGCTAATCGGCCTGCAGACCCAGCTTGGTTCCAGTACCTGGGAATTCGGCCGTAGCGCCTTTGTCGAGGTTCGCAAGGTGGTGTGGCCCACCCGGCGCGAGACGGTACAGACGACGCTGGTCGTGCTGGCCATGGTGGGCATCATCGGACTGATGCTGTATTTGTTCGACCGCATGTTGAAGTGGGCGGTGGAACTGCTGTACGGGCTGGGAGGCTAACAGAATGGCACTTCGCTGGTATGTAGTGCATGCCTATTCGGGCTTCGAGAAGCAGGTGGCGCGTTCGCTGGCTGATCGCATCAAGCTCAAGGGCATGGAAGACCAGTTCGGCGAGATCATGGTGCCGACGGAAGAAGTCGTGGAGATGCGCGACGGTCAGAAGCGCAAGTCCGATCGCAAGTTCTTCCCCGGCTATGTGCTGGTACAGATGGAGATGAACGACGACACCTGGCACCTGGTCAAGAGCGTGCCCAAGGTGATGGGTTTCATCGGTGGCACCTCCGACAAGCCGGCGCCCATTTCCGACAAGGAGGCCGCGGCCATCCTGGAGCGGGTACAGGAAGGCGCCGAAAAGCCGCGGCCCAAGGTACTGTTCGAGCCGGGCGAGGTGGTACGCATCATCGACGGCCCGTTCAACGATTTCAACGGCGTGGTCGAGGAAGTCGACTACGACAAGAGCCGCCTGCGCGTGGAAGTGTCCATCTTTGGCCGCTCCACGCCGGTGGACCTGGACTTCGGCCAGGTGGAAAAGGGCTGAGTGCCCTGTTCGACCTGGCGAAAGGAGGCGCGGGTGTCGTGGGTTGCGACGGCGTAAGGGTATCGATCCCTCGCCACTCGCACCTCGCTACTCGCCACTGTTTGTAATCGGGGAGCCTGATGACTCGCAGGAGTGGACAGGCGTTTGCACCCACCAAGAGGTAAACCATGGCTAAGAAAATCGAAGCTTATATCAAGCTGCAGGTGCCGGCCCAGGATGCCAATCCGAGCCCGCCCGTGGGTCCCGCGCTGGGTCAGCACGGCGTCAACATCATGGAATTCTGCAAGGCCTTCAATGCGCAGACGCAGAGCATGGAGAAGGGCCTGCCGGTTCCGGTGATCATTACCGTCTACAACGACCGCAGCTTCACCTTTGTCACCAAGACCACGCCGGCCTCCGTGCTGTTGCGCAAGGCCGCCGGGATCAGCAAGGGCTCCAGCGTGCCCAACCGCGACAAGGTGGGCAAGGTAACGCGCGAGCAGCTCGAAGAGATCGCCAAAACCAAGGATCCCGATCTCACTGCCGCCGACATGGACGCCGCCGTGCGGACCATCGCCGGTACCGCGCGCAGCATGGGCATCGAAGTCGAGGGGGTCGTATAGTCATGGCAAAGCTCTCCAAACGTTTCAAGGCCATCCAGGAAAAGCTGGAGCCGGGCAAGATCTATCCCGTCGAGGAGGCCTTCAGCCTGCTCAAGGAACTGCCGCATGCCAGGTTCACCGAGTCCGTGGACGTGGCGGTCAACCTCGGCGTCGACCCGCGCAAGTCCGACCAGGTGGTGCGCGGTTCCACCGTGCTGCCCAATGGCACCGGCAAGAACGTGCGCGTTGCGGTCTTCACCCAGGGCGCCAATGCCGAGGCCGCCAAAGAGGCGGGTGCCGATATCGTCGGCATGGAAGACCTCGCCGAAGAGGTCAAGAAGGGCAACATGGACTTCGATGTCGTGATTGCCAGTCCGGACGCCATGCGTGTCGTCGGCACCCTCGGCCAGATCCTCGGCCCGCGCGGCCTGATGCCCAACCCCAAGGTGGGCACGGTCACGCCGGACGTGGCCGCGGCGGTGAAGAACGCCAAGGCGGGCCAGGTCCGCTACCGTACCGACAAGGCTGGCATCATCCATTGCAGCATCGGCAATATCGACTTCGAGCCCGGCAAGCTGCAGGAGAATCTCGAAGCCCTGCTCGCCGATCTCAAGAAGGCCAAGCCGGCTTCGGCCAAGGGTCAGTACATGAAGAAGGTCACCGTCTCCACCACCATGGGGCCGGGGATCGTCGTCGATCACGCCGCGCTGGCGTGAGGGCAGGGAGCAGAGGCTCCCGACAATCTTTGGGTGGCTGTCGCCGGCGGTATGGGCGACAGCTTCCATCAAAGACCGCAGATGCCGTTTCGCGAGGGGCGGCTTAATGGGGCTTCCCCGGTCTGCGTAGATGGTGTGCCAGAACAGATATTTTGTTTGCGGCCACCGCAGGTGGAAAAAGGCGCCGGGGCTGCTTGTCCGCTTCGAGCCGTTTTTTCCGTGGCTAGGAACCGTGGTGTGAATTCCTTCGGGAAGACGACACCGCATGATCAGGAGATAGCGAGTCATGGCCCTGAGTCTTGACGAGAAGAAGGCGATTGTTGCCGAGGTCTCCGAAGTTGCTGCTAGTGCCCATTCCGCCGTCGTGGCGGAATACTCCGGGATCGCCGCGACCGATATGACCACGCTTCACGCGCGAGCGCGTGAAGGCGGTGTGTATCTGCGCGTGGTGAAAAATACCCTGGCAAGGCGCGCGCTGGAAGGTACCGATTTCGCATGCATGAGCGATGCGTTGACGGGCCCGCTGGTGATGGCCTTTTCCCAGGAAGATCCCGGTGCGGCTGCCCGCGTAGTAAAAGAGTTTGCCAAGGAAAACGACAAGCTGGTAGTGAAGGTCGTTTCCATCGGTGGCCAGTTGCTCGCGGCATCCGAGCTTGAGCGTCTTGCCAGTCTGCCTACCAAGGATCAGGCTATCAGCATGCTCATGTCGGTCATGCAGGCGCCCATCAGCAAACTGGCACGTACGCTCAATGAAGTGCCGGGCAAGCTGGTGCGCACCGTGGCGGCAATCAAGGATCAAAAGCAGGCAAGTGCCTGAAGCAATCAAAATTTTAGGAGATAGAGAAAATGGCAGTTTCTAAAGAAGACATTCTGGAAACGATCAGCAACATGACCGTCATGGAAGTGGTCGAGCTTGTCGAAGCAATGGAAGAGAAGTTTGGCGTAACCGCTGCCGCGGCCGTCGCTGCCGCCCCTGCTGCGGCCGCCGGCGACGCCGGTGGTGCTGCCGCCGAGAAGGACGAGTTCGACGTCGTCCTGGCCGGCTTCGGCGACAACAAGGTTGCGGTCATCAAGGCGGTTCGTGCCATCACCGGTCTTGGCCTGAAGGAGGCCAAGGAGATGGTCGAGGGCGCACCTTCCACCGTCAAGGAAGGCGCTTCCAAGGACGAAGCCGAAGAAGTCAAGAAGCAGCTGGAAGAAGCTGGCGCCACGGTCGAACTGAAGTAATTTGCTTCAGTCCCGTGCCCACGCGAGGCCGAATGGCGCGCAGCCCGAAAGGGTTGTGCGCGTTCGGCTTGTCGCGTTTTCGTGATTTTTGCCGGTTTGACCGGCCGGGGCCGAGGTGTTTCCCACCGGCTCCAGTGTAAGTTTGGCGCGCGGCACACGGTTTGTGCCGATGCGATTTATCTTTAGTCACTGACTGCTTGCGAGGTTGTCCAATGGGCTACTCGTTTACCGAGAAAAAACGTATCCGTAAGGACTTTGGCAAAAGCCAGGGCGTTCTGGATGTCCCCTATCTGCTGGCGATCCAGCTGGATTCCTATCTCTCGTTCCTGCAGGCCGACAAGGCCCCCGAGGAACGTGAGGATCGGGGTTTGCACGCGGCTTTCAAGTCCGTGTTCCCCATCCAGAGCTACTCGGGTAACGCCGCGCTGGAATACGTCAGCTACCGGCTGGGCCAACCCGTGTTCGACGTCAAGGAATGCCAGATGCGCGGTGTCACCTACGCAGCTCCCCTGCGCGTCCAGGTTCGTCTGGTCATCTACGACAAGGAATCGGGTGGCCAGACCGTCAAGGACGTGCGCGAGCAGGAAGTCTATCTGGGTGAAATCCCCCTGATGACCGAAAACGGTACCTTCGTCATCAATGGCACCGAGCGCGTCATCGTCTCGCAGTTGCACCGTTCGCCCGGTGTATTCTTCGATCACGACCGTGGCAAGACCCATTCCTCGGGCAAATTGCTGTTCAACGCCCGCGTGATCCCCTATCGCGGTTCCTGGCTCGATTTCGAGTTCGATCCCAAGGACCTGCTCTATACGCGCATCGATCGGCGCCGCAAACTGCCGGCCACCATTCTGCTGCGTGCACTGGGTCTGGATACCGAGGAAATCCTGCAGATCTTCTTCGAGATGATCGATTTTACCCTCGGCAAGGACGGCGTCACCATGAAACTGGTGCCGGAACGCCTGCGCGGCGAGACCGCCACCTTCGATATCAAGATCAAGGGCAAGCTCATCGTCGAGGAAGGTCGCCGCATTACCGCGCGTCACATCCGTGAGATCGAGAAGACCGGCGTCAAGACCCTGGACGTGCCCGACGAGTACGTCGTTGGCAAGGTGCTGGCGCACAATATCATCGACGAGTCCACCGGCGAGATCATTGCTAATGCCAATGACGAGATCACCGAGGAAGTCCTCGAGGCCCTGCGCGCCCACAAGGTGAAGAAGTTCCAGTGCATCTTTACCAATGATCTCGACCGTGGCGCCTTTATCTCCGACACCCTGCGCGCCGATCCGACCACCACCCAGCTGGAAGCCCAGGTAGAGATCTACCGCATGATGCGCCCGGGCGAGCCGCCCACCAAGGAGGCCGCGGAGAACCTGTTCAACAACCTGTTCTTCACCCCGGATCGCTATGACCTGTCGGCCGTGGGCCGCATGAAGTTCAACCGCCGTGTCGGCCGCAAGGAAGTGGAAGGCGAGGGCGTGCTGTCGAAGGAAGACATCCTCGATGTCATCCGCGTGCTCATCGACATCCGCAACGGCCACGGCACCGTGGACGATATCGACCATCTGGGCAACCGCCGTATCCGCTCCGTGGGCGAGATGGCGGAGAACCAGTTCCGTGTCGGCCTGGTGCGCGTCGAGCGCGCCGTCAAGGAACGCCTCAGCCTGGCGGAGTCGGACAACCTGATGCCGCAGGAGATGATCAACGCCAAGCCGGTATCCGCGGCGATCAAGGAGTTCTTCGGCTCCTCGCAGCTCTCGCAGTTCATGGATCAGAACAATCCGCTGTCGGAAGTCACCCACAAGCGCCGCGTCTCGGCGCTCGGCCCGGGCGGCCTGACCCGCGAGCGTGCGGGATTCGAAGTGCGCGACGTGCACCCCACCCACTACGGTCGCGTCTGCCCCATCGAGACGCCGGAAGGTCCCAACATCGGCCTCATCAACTCGCTGGCCGTGTATGCCCGTGCCAACCGCTACGGCTTCCTCGAAACGCCGTACCGCCGCGTCAACAAGGGCAAGCTCACCGACGAGATCGTGTACCTTTCGGCCATTGACGAGGGTGAGCATGTCATCGCCCAGGCCAATGCCGCGGTGGACAGCCGTGGTCGTCTCACCGACGAGTGGGTGCCGAGCCGCCATCTCAATGAGTTCACGCTCTCCAAACCCGAGGACGTGGATT
>JALTLF010000087.1 GCA_027005735.1 Chromatiales bacterium
GGGTTCTTGCGGAAGTAGTTGCGGATCCCCCTGAGCAGGGCGCGCGCCAGCTTCGCCTGGTGGCGGCCGTTGCGCAGCTTGCGCTCTTCCTTCGGGTTGGAGATGAAGGCCATCTCCACGAGGATGGAGGGCACGTCCGGTGAACGCAGCACGCGAAAACCGGCCTGTTCCACGTAGGGCTTGTGCAGGGGGGTGATGCCCTTCAGCGTGGCGAGCACGTCGCTGGCCAGCTGGTGGCTGTCCTGGATGGTGGAGGCCTTCATCATGTCCACCAGCACATACTTGAGCAGATCGTCCTTTTCCACCAGGCTCACGCCACCGATGAGATCGGAGGCATTTTCGTTCTCCGCCAGCCAGCGCGCGGCGTCGCTGCTGGCGTTGCCCTCGGCGAGGATATACACCGAGGAACCGTGCGCGCTGGCGCGGTCGAAGGCGTCGGCGTGCAGGGAAATGAACAGATCGGCATGGGCCTCGCGCGCCTTCTGCACGCGGCGCGAGAGGCCGACGAAATAGTCGCCCTCGCGGATCATCACCGCGCGCATGCCGTACTCGCGGTCGATGAGGCGCTTGAGGCGTTTCGCCACCTGCAAGACCACGTCCTTTTCCCGCGTGCCGCGCCGGCCGATGGCGCCGGGATCGTCGCCCCCGTGGCCGGCGTCGATGGCAATGACGATCTCCCGGGGCCGACCGGGATCGGCGCGCGGCGCGCGGGGCCGGGGCTGGGCGCGTGGCTTGGCGGCATCGTAGAGATCGATGACCAGGCGATGGCCATACTCGCGGTTGGGCTTGAGCACGAAACTCCGGGGCTTGACCGATTTCTTCAGGTCCAGCACCACGCGCAGGTCGCCGTCGCCGCGGGGGGCGTAGCGAATGCCGCGCAGCATGCTGGCGGCATAGTCGAAGGCGGGCACGCCGCCCGGCATGCGGGCGTTCTTCAGATCGATGACCAGCCGGTCCGGACCGGTGAGGGTGAACACCTGGTGGACCACCGGCGCGCTGAGGTCGAAGACCAGGCGCGTGTTGTCCGGCGCCGGCCACATGCGCATGCCCTGCACCTGTACCGGCGCCGCCACGGCGCTGGTAACCGCGCAGAGAAAAAGCACACCTGCCAGTAAACCGGCTGCCCGCACTGTCCTGCTCCTGTTTTTCTTCGTTCCTGCGTTAATTGTGCAAATTTTAACGCCAATTTCAAGAAAAAAGGTTATTTGTCAGGAAGCTAGCCGGTTTTCTTCGCCTGTTTTCTCAATATTTGCCCCTGAGCGTCCCCGGACTGCCCGCCGGGGACCGCGCCACGCACTACTCACCACTCGCTACCACACCTTCCAGGCAGGCCAGCCAGACCGGATCACGGGCCGCCAGCACCGCCCGGCGCGTGCCTTCGGCGGTGTAGCGCAGTTCCACGCTCACATCGGGCGGGGCCAGCCAGCCCTCGCCGCGCTCGGGCCATTCCACCAGGCAGGTGGCGCGCCCGTCGAAGTAGTCCCGCCCGCCCAGGTATTCCAGTTCCTCGGGATCGCCGAGGCGGTAGAGATCGAAGTGATACACCGGCCCGCCGGGGAGTCGGCCGTCCAGGCCGTAGGGCTCCACCAGGGTGAAGGTGGGACTCCTGACCTTGCCGCGGTGGCCGAGGGCATGCAGGAAGCCGCGCACCAGGGTGGTCTTGCCCGCGCCCAGTTCGCCGCGCAGGTGGATCTGCACGCCGGCGGGACAGCAGCGCGCCAGCGCCGCGCCGAGCGCCTCGGTGGCCTCGGCGTCGGGCAGTTCCCGGCGGCACTCGGCGCCACCGGCCGGGGCAGAGCCGCCGATCACCGCGGCACGCCACCGGCGGGCGTGGCGACGGCTGCCGGGGCGGGGTTGGCCAGGCGGCGGATCCAGGGCATGAGATCCGAGGCCACGAGGCCCCGTTCACCGGCGGCCTGCGCGGCCTGGTCGCCGGCCTCGGCGTGCAGGCACACGCCCAGCTTGGCGGCCACCAGCGGCGGGAAGCCCTGGGCGACAAGGGCGCCGAGGATGCCGCTCAGCACGTCGCCCATGCCGCCGCTGGCCATGCCGGGGTTGCCGCCCAGGCACAGGCCGGTCCCCTGGGCGCTGCGCACCAGCGTGCCGGCCCCCTTGAGGATCACCACGCCGCCGTAGCGCTGCTGGAGTTGCTCGGCGGCGAAAAAACGGTCCTGCTGGATGTCATCGGCCGTGCAGCCCAGCAGGCGGGCCGCCTCGCCGGGGTGCGGGGTGAGGATGCGGTTGCGTCCGCGCTCCGGCTCGTGGGCGAGGAGGTTGAGGGCATCGGCGTCGAATATGGTGGGCAGGCGCGTGTCGAGGATGGCCGCCAGCATGGCGGCGCCCCAGTCCCCCTGCCCCAGGCCGGGACCGATGGCCACCACGCTGGCGCGCCGGAGCAGAGGGGCGAGCTCGGCCGCCGTCTCCACGCCGTGGCACATGAGTTCCGGGCGTCCCATGTTGGTCACCGCGGCATGGGCGCGGCGCGTGGCCACCGACACCAGCCCGGCGCCGGCGCGCGCCGCGGCCTCGCCGGCGAGGCGCACGGCCCCGGTGTAGCCCGTCTCGCCGCCGACGATGAGCACGTGACCGTAGTGGCCCTTGTGGCCGGCCCGGTGACGGGGCTTGAGCAGGGCGGCCAGCTCGTCGTAGCGCAGGGCGGTGGCGGGTTTCGGCCCCTTGCGGTAGACGCTGTCGGGCACGCTCAGGGTGTCGAAGACCAGTTCGCCGCACAGCTCGCGGCCGGTCTCCATCACCAGGCCGCGCTTGATGCCGATGAAGGTGATGGTCACCGCCGCGCGGACCGCCGCGCCGGGGGCGGTGCCGGTATCGGCATTCAGGCCCGAGGGAATGTCCAGCGCCAGCACCGGCCGGCCGCTGTGGTTCATGGCCTCGATGGCCTCGCGCCAGTGGTCACTCACTTCGCCATGCAGGCCGGTGCCGAGCAGGCCGTCCACCAGCACGTCGTAGCCGGCCAGCTTGTGGCCGGTAAAGGGCTCGGGGGTGACCCCGGCGCCGGCGAGGCGTTGCTGGGCGGCGAGGGCGTCGCCCCGCAGGCGGGCCTCGTCGCCCACCTGAAAGACGGTGACCGGCAGATCGGCCTCGCGGGCGAGGCGCGCGAGGACGAAGCCGTCGCCGCCGTTGTTGCCGGTGCCGCAGAGCACGGCCAGCGAGCGGGCCTCGGGCCAGTGCCTGCGCAGGCACTCGAAGGCCGCCGCGCCCGCGCGTTCCATGAGGACATTGCCGGGGATGCCGCTGTCTTCGATGGCCAGGCGGTCCAGTTCCCGGACCTCCTCGCCGCGATAAAGATTACTGTTGAGCTCCCCCATGCCGGTATCATAGCGGTATGTCCTGTCCTGGCAAAACGCAAGCGCACCTGGCCGGGCTGGCGCGCGCCATCAAGGACTGGGGCGCGGCGCTGGGCTTCCAGCAGGTGGGCATCGCCGATACCGATCTCGGCGAGGCGGAGGTCCGCCTGCGGCGCTGGCTGGCCGAGGGCCGTCACGGCGACATGGCGTGGATGGCCCGTCACGGCAGCAAGCGCACCCGACCCGCCGAGCTGCAACCGGGCACGGTGCGGGTCATCAGCGTGCGCATGGATTACCTGCCACCCACGCGGCTCGACCCCGCCGAGCTGGCGGCGCGGCCCGAGCTGGCCGCCATATCCTGTTACGCGCTGGGGCGCGACTATCACAAGACCCTGCGCAAGCGCCTGCAGAAGCTGGCCGAGCGCATCGCCGCCGAGGTGGGCCCCTTCGGCTACCGCGCCTTCGTGGACAGCGCGCCGGTGATGGAAAAACCGCTGGCGCGGCGCGCCGGGCTGGGCTGGATCGGCAAGCACACCAATCTCATCAACCGCCGCGCGGGCTCGTGGTTCTTCCTCGGCGAGCTCTATACCGATCTGCCCCTGCCGGTGGACGCCCCGGTGGAGGCCCACTGCGGCGACTGCACCGCATGCCTGGATGTCTGCCCCACCGCCGCCATCACCGCGCCTTACGAGCTGGATGCGCGGCGCTGCATCTCCTATCTCACCATCGAACACGCCGGCGCCATTCCCGAGCCCCTGCGCCCGGCCCTGGGTAACCGCATCTACGGCTGCGACGACTGCCAGCTCGTCTGCCCGTGGAACCGTTTCGCGCAACTGACGCGGGAGGCCGACTTCCTGCCGCGCCCGGAGCTGGATGCCGCCCCCCTCACCGAGCTGTTCGCCTGGGACGAGGAGACCTTCCTCAGGCGCACCGAGGGCAGCGCCATCCGGCGCATCGGTCATGAGCGCTGGTTGCGCAACATCGCCGTGGCGCTGGGAAACGCCCCGCCCGGGGAGGTGGTCATCGATGCCCTGCGCGCGCGCGCCCATCACCCCTCGGCGCTGGTACGCGAGCATGTGGCCTGGGCACTGGCGCGCCAGGGCGACAAGCGCGGGAAAGCGAGGGACTGATGGCGGGATCAGGCCTTCACGTCGAGCAGGGTACCGAGCATCTCGTTCTCGGTCTCGATGATCCTGCTGGCGGCCTCCACCTGGCGGGCGGCCTGTTTCAGGCTCACCGCCGCCGCGACGCCCTCGGCGTCGGTGGGCCGGCTGGCGAGGGTCTCGGCGCTGCGGCGGACCTCGCTCATGCCCTTGCGGAGCCCCGCCATGGCCATGTCGGATGCAGATGTGATCTTCATGGGACAACTCAAACCCATTGCTTGCCTGCCCCTGTTAGCGTCCCCCCACGGCGGATCCACAGGGGTAGTCGCCCCCTTTCGGGTCGACCTGTGAAGGCGATCACGGCATGAAGCCGGCCCCGGCCACGCCCGCCACCACCACCGCCGTCATCATTGCCGGCGGCGAGGCGCGCCGCATGGGCGGACGCGAGAAGGGCCTGCTGCCCCTGCGCGGCAAGCCCCTGTTCGCGCACGTGCTGGCGCGCCTGCGCCCGCAGGTCCACAGCGTGCGCATCAATGCCAACCGCCAACTGGCCGACTATGGCGCGGCGGGTGTGCCGGTCTTTGCCGACGACGAGCAATGGCCCGCCGGGCCCCTGCGCGGTATCCTCGCCAGCTTCGCCCATACGGATACGCCCTGGCTGCTGTTCGTGCCCTGCGACACCCCCGAGCTGCCCGCGGACCTGCTTGCCCGCCTTGCCGCCGCGGCGGCGCGCGAGGAACTGCCCGTGGCGGTAGCCCACGACGGTAACCGCCAGCAGTCCCTGTGCCTGCTGGTGCACCGCGACCTTCAGGCGGCGCTGGCGGACTTCGTGGCCCGGGGAGGCCGCGCCATCCACCGCTGGCTGGCGACAACACCCCACGCGGTGGCCGACTTCGCCGACATGCCGGCCGCCTTCGTCAACCTCAACACCCCGGACGAACTCGCCCATGCCAACGACGCCACCTGACTTTCCCCTGCCGCTGCTCGGCTTCGCCGCCTGGTCGGGCACCGGCAAGACCACGCTGTTGAAACGGCTGCTGCCGTTGCTGCAGGCCGAGGGCCTGCGCGTGGGCATGATC
This sequence comes from Chromatiales bacterium, assembly GCA_027005735.1. Classification (GTDB taxonomy): domain Bacteria; phylum Pseudomonadota; class Gammaproteobacteria; order CAMYNG01; family CAMYNG01; genus HyVt-448. The sequence goes on from JALTLF010000087.1 coordinate 5,488, forward strand.
AAGCACGCCCATCACGACTTCGATATCGACCATCCCGGCAAGGACAGTTACGAACTGCGCAAGGCCGGCGCGCGCCAGATGCTGGTGGCCTCGGCAAAACGCTGGGCCCTGATGGTGGAAAACGAAACGGCGGACGAGGATCCCGTGCTGGCGGAACTCGTCACGCGCCTCGATACCGCGCACCTCGATCTGATACTGGTGGAGGGCTTCCGGCACGAGGCCATCCCCAAGATCGAACTCCACCGCCGCGAGCTGGACAGGCCCTGGCTCTACCCCGAGGACGAACACGTCATCGCCGTGGCCAGCGACGGCCCCGCGCCCGGAGACTGCGCCCTGCCCCAGCTGGACCTCAACCAGCCCGCCGTCATCGCGCGCTTCATCCTCGAAGCCGTGTTGCAACGGGAAGCGCCCGCGCTGGATGGCGTGGAGTGCGACTAGTTTCG
>JALTLF010000088.1 GCA_027005735.1 Chromatiales bacterium
CTGACGGTATTTGGCGCCCTGATGGTGATCTCCGTGCGCAATCCCGTGCACGCGGTCCTTGCACTGGTCATGACTTTTGTCTCCGCCGCCGGGCTGTGGATGTTGCTGGAAGCCGAGTTCCTCGCCATAGCCCTGGTGCTGGTGTACGTCGGTGCGGTGATGGTGCTGTTCCTGTTCGTCGTCATGATGCTCGATATCAACCTTGCACGCATCAAGGAAGGCTTCATCCGTTACCTGCCCATCGGCGTGGCCGTGGCGGTAACCATGGTCGTCATGATGGTCATGGTGGTCGGGCCGGAAAACTTCGGAATCGACGTAGTGAAAGAGCCGGTGCGCCATGCCGCGGATTACTCCAACACCGCGGAACTGGGTGGCCTGCTGTATACCTATTACGTCTATCCGTTCGAGATCGCCGCGGTCATCCTCATGGTGGCCATCGTGGCGGCCATCCTGCTGACGCTGCGCCGGCGACCCAATACGCGGACGCAGAAGCCCGAGGAACAGGTCGCGGTTCAGCGCAAGGACCGCGTGCGCATCGTCAGGATGGACGCGGAAGAGAAGAAGTAGGGCGGGGGAGAAGAATCATGATTGCACTTTCCGATTATCTCGTGCTGGCAGCCATCCTGTTCTGCATCAGCCTGGCAGGTATTTTCCTCAACCGGAAAAACCTCATCGTCCTGTTGATGTCCATCGAGCTCATGTTGCTGGCGGTAAATATCAACTTCATCGCCTTTTCCCACTATCTTCAGGATACCGCAGGGCAGGTGTTCGTGTTCTTCATCCTTACCGTGGCGGCGGCCGAGGCGGCCATCGGCCTGGCGATCCTGGTGGTGGTGTTCCGCAATCGCCGTTCCATCAACGTCGACGATATGGATTCCTTGAAGGGGTAGGACATGTTTGAGAATGCGCACACTCTTTACCTCTGGGTCGTCCTTGCCCCACTGCTGGGTTCGCTGGTAGCGGGTCTGGGTGGCCGCGTCATCGGACGTGGCGGTGCGCACTGGGCCACCATTATTGGTGTTGGCGCGTCCTGCGTACTGTCGCTTGTCGCCTTCAATCATATCGTGCTCAACGATGCCCCGGCCTTCAACGAGACCGTCTATACCTGGCTGGCCACCGAGGGTTTCGAGTTCAAGATCGGCTTCCTGGTGGACCGTATTACCGTCATGATGATGGTTGTGGTGACCTTTGTTTCGCTGATGGTGCACATCTATACCATCGGCTACATGCACGACGACCCCGGTTACCAGCGTTTCTTCAGCTATATTTCCCTGTTCACCTTCTCCATGCTGATGCTGGTGATGGCGAACAACTTCCTGCAACTCTTCTTTGGCTGGGAGGCCGTGGGCCTGGTGTCCTACCTGCTCATCGGTTTCTGGTTCAAGCGCGACAGCGCCACCGCGGCGAGCCTCAAGGCCTTCCTCGTCAATCGCGTGGGTGACTTCGGCTTCATTCTCGGTATTGCCGCCATCCTCCTGTATTTCAACAGCCTCGACTACAAGACCGTCTTCGAGGCCGCGCCGGCACTCAAGGATGCCACCATGAGCATCATCCCCGGCATGGACTGGTCGGTGATGACGGTCATCGCCATCCTGCTGTTCATCGGCGCCATGGGCAAGTCGGCACAGGTTCCCCTGCACGTGTGGTTGCCGGATTCCATGGAAGGCCCGACACCCATTTCGGCCCTCATCCATGCTGCCACCATGGTCACCGCCGGTATCTTCATGGTGGCGCGTATGTCGCCACTGTTCGAACTCTCGGCGACGGCGCTGGGTTTCGTGCTCTTCATCGGCGCCACCACGGCCCTGTTCATGGGCCTGCTCGGCCTGGTGCAGAACGACATCAAGCGCGTCGTCGCCTATTCGACGCTCTCGCAACTGGGTTACATGACCGCCGCGCTGGGCGTTTCCGCCTATTCCGCCGGTATTTTCCATCTCATGACCCATGCCTTCTTCAAGGCCCTGCTGTTCCTCGGCGCAGGTTCGGTGATCATCGCCATGCATCATGAGCAGGACATGCGCAAGATGGGTGGCCTGCGCAAGTACATGCCGATCACCTGGATCACCTCGCTGGTGGGCAGCCTTGCCCTCATCGGTGCGCCCGGTTTCGCCGGTTTCTACTCCAAGGACTCCATCATCGAGGCCGTGGCGCACGCCGACACGGACAGCTGGGTACAGACCTATGCCTACCTGTGTGTCCTGCTCGGCGTATTCATTACCGCCCTTTACAGCTTCCGCATGTACTTCATGGTCTTCCACGGCAAGGAGCGCATGGACGAGCATACCCGGGCCCACCTGCACGAGACGCCGTGGGTGGTGACCGGTCCGCTCATCGCACTGGCCATCCCCTCGGTGGTCATCGGCGCCATGTACGTGGACAGCATGGTCTTCGGTGACTTCTTCAAGGGCGCCATTTTCGTTCTGCCCGAGCACGACGTGCTTGGCGAACTGGCGCGTGATTTCCATGGCTGGTGGCCGATGATCGTACATGCCCTCAGCCAGCCGCCCCTGTGGCTCGCCACGGCCGGTGTCGTCACCGCCTGGTTCCTGTATATGAAGCGGCCGGAACTGCCGGGCATGATCCAGGAAAAACTTCAGCTGGCCTACCGCGTGCTGGTCAAGCGCTACTGGATGGATGAACTCTATACGAAGGGCTTTTCCGGCCTCGGCCGGGCCATCGGGCGGGGCCTGTGGAAGATCGGCGACGTGCTGATCATCGACGGCATTTTCGTCAACGGCTCGGCACGCCTCGTTGGCTGGATGGCCGGTGTCGTGCGCCAGGTACAGACGGGTTACCTCTATCACTATGCCTTCGTCATGATCGTCGGGCTTGTCACGCTGGTGGCGGTCTATGTCATCTGGCCAGACAAATAATAATCAGGGGTATCGCATTCCATGTTTAGTGATTGGCCAATACTGAGTCTCGTCATCTGGGTACCCATCCTGGGCGGCATACTGGTGCTTGCTACCGGCAAGGATCGCAATGCCACCGAGGCCCGCGTGTTGGCGCTGCTGTTTGCCATCGCTACCTTCGTTCTTTCCCTGCCCCTGGGACTGGACTTCGATACCACCACTGCGGCCATGCAGTTCGTCGAAAATCACCGCTGGATCGAGTCCTGGAACGTCAACTACCACCTTGGCGTCGACGGCATCGCCGTGCCGCTGATCCTGCTGACCACCCTGAGTACCGTGCTGGTAGTGATCGCCGGCTGGGAGGTAATACAGAGACACGTGGCGCAGTACATGGCGGCCTTCCTCATCATGGAAGGACTGATGATCGGCGTGTTCGCCTCGCTGGATGCCGCCCTGTTCTACGTATTCTGGGAAGCCATGCTGATCCCCATGTTCCTGGTCATCGGGGTATGGGGTGGTCCGAACCGGGTCTATGCAACCATCAAGTTCTTCCTGTACACCTTTCTGGGTTCCGTTTTCATGCTGGTGGCACTGCTGTACCTGTACTTTCAGACCAACAGCTTCGAGATCGCCGACTTTCAGAACTATCCTCTCGGCATGACGCCGCAGATCCTGATCTTTATCGCCTTTTTCCTTGCCTTTGCGGTCAAGATTCCCATGTGGCCGGTACACACCTGGTTGCCGGACGCGCACGTGGAGGCGCCAACCGGTGGTTCGGTCATCCTTGCGGCCATCATGCTCAAGCTGGGTGGCTATGGCTTCCTGCGCTTTTCCCTGCCCATCACGCCGGATGCCAGCGCGGAGCTGGCCTGGATCGTTATCGCCCTGTCACTCATCGCAGTGGTCTATATCGGTTTCGTGGCGCTGGTACAGAAAGACATGAAGAAACTGATCGCCTACTCATCCATTGCACACATGGGCTTCGTCACCCTGGGCACCTTCATGCTCTTCGGCATCGTGCAGGGCAACATGGCCGCAGGTGCCACCGGCGCCGATGTCTACGATGGCGCGGTGATTGGTGTTTCCGGTGCCATGGTGCAGATGATCTCTCACGGCTTTATCTCCGGCGCCATGTTCCTCTGCGTCGGCGTGATGTACGACCGCATGCACTCACGCCAGATCGCCGACTATGGCGGGGTGGTCAACACCATGCCGCACTTTGCCGCCTTCATGGTACTGTTTGCCATGGCCAATGCCGGACTACCCGGTACCTCGGGTTTTGTCGGCGAGTTCATGGTCATCCTCGGTGCCTTCAAGGCCAATTTCTGGTATGCCTTCCTGGCTGCCACGACCCTCATCCTCGGCGCGGCCTATACCCTGTGGATGGTCAAGCGCGTGGTCTTCGGGGACGTGCAGAACGACCAGGTCAGGGAACTGAAGGACATCAATGGCCGCGAGACACTGGTGCTGGCTGTACTGGCGGTCCTGGTTCTTGGTATCGGTATCTGGCCGGCGCCACTGCTGGAGATCATCGATACCAGCGTGGCGCACCTGGTGGCACAGGTTGCCGCGGGCAAGCTGTAACCTTCCATCGAGCACATAAATTCCAGAGAGTGGCACGGCGATGACATTTGAAATGCCCAATCTTCTCCCCGCCTTACCGGAGATATTTCTCCTCACCATGACCTGCGTGGTGCTGGTGGTGGACCTGTTTACCACGGAACGCACGCGTGGGGCGACCTACATCCTCGCCCAGGCGAGCCTCGTGGGGACCTTCTTTATTACCCTGGCGGGATGGGGCGAGGCCAGCCAACTGACCTTCAATGGCAGTTTCATCCGGGATAACATGGGTGATCTGCTCAAGCTGTTCGTCTACGTGGGCGTGTTTGCCGTGTTCGTGTATTCACGTGACTACCTGCGCGCGCGCGACATCTACAAGGGCGAGTTCTTCGTACTGGCGCTGTTTGCCACCCTCGGCATGATGGTGATGATTTCGGCGCACAATTTTCTCACCGTCTATCTTGGCCTGGAGTTGCTGTCGCTGTGTCTCTATGCCATGGTGGCCATTCAGCGTGATTCCCTCACCGCCTCCGAGGCGGCGATGAAGTACTTCGTTCTCGGCGCCATTGCCTCGGGCATGCTGCTCTACGGCATGTCCATGCTCTACGGTGTTACCGGTAGCCTGGACCTGGCCGAGGTCAACCGTGGTATCGCCGGGGAGAGCCGTAACATGATCGCCGTCTTCGGCATGGTGTTTCTCATCGTCGGCGTGGCCTTCAAGCTGGGCGCGGTGCCGTTCCACATGTGGGTACCCGACATCTACCACGGTTCGCCTACCGCCACGACACTGTTCATCGGCACGGCCCCCAAGCTGGCGGCCTTTGCCATTCTCATGCGCCTGCTGGTGGACGGCATGGGGACCCTGCAGACTGACTGGACGCCCATCCTCGTCATCCTGGCAGTGCTGTCCATGGCCATCGGCAACATCGTCGCCATCGCGCAGAGCAACATCAAGCGCATGCTGGCCTATTCGACCATCTCCCACGTGGGCTTCCTGCTGCTGGGTGTCCTCGCCGGCACGGCGGAAGGCTATTCCGCGTCCCTGTTCTACGTCATCGTCTACATGCTCATGGGGCTGGGCGGCTTTGGCATGATCATCCTCATGAGCCGGCGCGGCTTCGAGGCGGAGAATATCGCCGACTTCCGCGGCCTCAACGAACGCAGCCCCTGGTTTGCCTTCATGATGTTGATCCTCATGTTCTCCATGGCCGGTGTGCCGCCCTTCCTCGGTTTCTGGGCCAAGCTGACGGTCATCGCCGAAGTGGTGAAGGTGGACATGATCTGGCTGGCCGCGGTGGCGGTGATCTTTTCCATCATCGGCGCCTATTATTACCTGCGCATCGTCAAGCAGGTGTACTTCGAGGCCAGCGAGGACAGCCCCCCGCTGGAGGTGGCCGCCGACACCCGCGTGCTGCTGTCCGCCAATGCCCTGGCCATCCTCGTCCTGGGCCTGTTCCCCGCCCAGTTGCTGGCCGTCTGCCGCGCCGTTTTCCCCTCACTGGCGTCCTGAGCCGTCGCGTCGCCCCACGGGCGCGCAGATCCTGTCGCGTGCACGCATTAAATACGTGTTCCGGATTCCACCACGGTGCACAGATGCAAACTCTCCCCGGAGCAACGTTTACGGACCGTCAGCCGCAGGGATGTATTTATCGCGTGTCCATGCGCCAATGCGGCGAGGGTCTGGAGATGTCCGTAACCTGTTCCTGTTGTGGCATTCGCAACGCATATTCAGAGTGCCGCATTTTGCACCATTATTCCCTAATATAAGCATGTAACGGTAAACTTAAGTGATTTGGTAGGGTATTCCTGCGCGGAGTTTCGTGATAGCATTTTGCATGTTGCAATATCTATAGCAATCTGCATTTATGCGCCTGCGCCACAAGCTGTTCATCGCCATTGCCCTGCTCATCAGCATTCCGCTGCTGGTGATGCTGTTCGTCGTGGTGGAGCGCGCCGAGCGGGAAGTTGAAACTCGCGTCGAGGCGGAGTTGCACGGCACCCTGGCGAAGATGGAAGGCGAGTTGAAGCTGCTGATCAACGATCAGCGCTCGCTGGCCCGGGGCCTGGCCCGCGTCCCGGCCCTCAAGCAATTTGCCACCATCGCCGCGCATGCGCCCGGTCCCGAATACCGTCATTCCGCCGAGGCGCTGGAGCAGTTCTTCCTCAACTACCAGCATGCGGTGCCCAGTATTCAGGCGCTGCGCTTCATCGATCCCAGTGGCCTGACACTGGTCAAGGTCAAGGAGGGCAAACCGGTACCGGCGCGCCGGGTGGATGCTGAGCGCCGGCGCCTGTTCGTCGCCGATCAGTCCAACAAGCGTTTTTTCAAGCAGGCCATCGCCACCCGCCAGGACGTCACCATGTCCGATTTCGAACTCGGGCAGGTGACGGTGGACGCCGATTTCTGCCCCGCCATGGTGCGTTACACGGTCAAGATCAGGGACGAGCTGGACACCCTGCTGGGCTTTCTCGTCATCAACATGTGGGGCAAGCAGGTGGACTCTACCGTGGAAGCGGCCCTCGGCGGCCACCCGGGCCAGCCCTACATCGTCGAGGTCAATGATGCCGAGCCTTCGCGTGATGGCATCTTTCTCTATCACCCGGACACGGCGTTTCGCTTCGCCAACCAGCTGGGAACCGAGCATCGCCTGTCGCGCCAGTTGACCGCCGAGGAATGGCGTTACCTCAAGGCCAGCCAGGAGGGTTCCATCTACCGCGACAACGGCCAGATGCTGTTCTTCAAGAAATTCCTGCCCGCGGAAGGCAAGCCCACCCAGTGGGTGTTGATCATCGAGACCGACGCCGAAACGGTTCTGGCGCCCATCATTCACATGCGTCACTCCATCTGGCTGTTGCTGGGTGTGTTGCTGTTCATTGGCCTGATGGTGGCGCGCTGGTCGGCCACGCGGCTGGCGCGGCCGGTCAATGAGCTTGCCGGCCTGATCAAGAGCTATGCCGACGGCAACCGGGAGGTGCGGTTCAGTGGCCAGGGACGTGACGAAATCGGCACCGCCGGGCGCGCCTTCAATTATCTGACCGAGACCCTCGAGCGTTCGGAACGCGCCCGCGACGAGGCGGAACGCGCCGCGCGCCAGTCGGAACGCCTGGCGGCGGTGGGGCAGATGGCCGCCGGCATTGGCCATGAGATCAATAATCCACTGATGAACATCATGTCGCTGGCGAGCCTGCTGGAGAAGGAGTTGCGCGATGGCGACGAGCAGATGCACAACGATATCGAGCTGCTGCTCACGGAGGGGCGCCGCTGTGCGCGCATCGTGCAAGGGATCCTGAACTTTGCCCGCTCCAGTACTCCGGCCCGTCGCCAGTTCGACATGCAGCAGCTCATCGAAGACACGGCCGCGCTCATGCAGCATCGCCTGCACACAGCGCAAATCGATCTGGAGATCGAGTATCGCGGCGATCTGGAAATGGAAGGTGATCCCAACATGCTGCAGCAGGTACTGGTCAATGTCCTGCTCAATTCCATTCAGGCCTCGCCGGAAGGTTCGACCATCAGCCTGCATGCCTGGGAAGAGGGCGAGGACATCATTGTCGAGATCAGCGACGACGGGCCGGGCATCAACAATGCCAATCTGTCGCAGGTGCTGGATCCCTTCTTTACCACCAAGCAGGAAGGCGAGGGTACGGGACTGGGCCTGTCTGTCAGCTACGGCATCATCAAGGAACACAACGGTGATATCCGTCTCGAAAATCGCGCGGAAGGTGGCGTGAAGGTCACCATCCGCATCCCGAGGGAATCCGGGGGAGAGACGGACGTCGAACAGGTGGACCAATCAGGGGATCAGGGGAAGGTGGAGGCAGTCAATGTCGGATAGTCCAGCAAAAATCATGTTTGTCGATGATGATACGGTCACTGGCCGGGTCATGAAGCGCAACTGCGACTCCAACAAGTTCCATTGCGAGGTGTTTTCCTCGCCGCTGGAGTGTCTCGAGGCCTTCAAGAAGGAAGGCGCCGACCTGGTGATCACCGATCTCCGCATGCCCGAGATGAGCGGTTTCGAACTGCTCAGCGAACTGCGGGCGGTGGACCAGGACGTGCCGGTGCTGGTCATGACCGGATATTCCTCGGTGGAAAATGCCGTCGAGGCCATGAAGCGCGGTGCGACGGATTTCATCAAGAAGCCCTTCGAGTTCGAGGAACTCAAGCTCATGGTGGAGCGTAATCTCAACTCGATGAAGCTCAAGACGGAGAATCGCCTGCTCAAGGAGCGTATCCGGCAAAAACGCAATCGCTTTGGCATGATCGGTGATACGCCAGCAATGAAGACGCTCTTTTCCACCATCGAAAAGCTTGCCGAGGTCAGTTGCAGCGTCGTGATCACCGGCGAGTCCGGAACCGGCAAGGAACTCGTCGCCCGGGCCCTGCACGACTACAGTCCGCGCAGCGAGGCGCCCTTCGTGGCCGTGGACTGCGGGGCCCTCAACGAAACCCTGCTGGAGAGCGAACTCTTTGGTCATGAAAAGGGCGCCTTTACCGGCGCCAACCAGCGGCGCCATGGACTCATGGAGCAGGCCAGCGGCGGCACGCTGTTTCTCGACGAGATCTGCAATATCTCCGACGCCATGCAGGTAAAGCTCATGCGCGCCATCGAGGAGCAACGCGTCATGCGCGTAGGTGGCAGTACGCCCATCCCCGTGGATATCCGCGTGATAACCGCCAGTAACCGCGACCTGGAAGCGATGGTGGAGGCAGGTGAGTTCCGCCACGATTTCTACCACCGCCTGAACGTCGTCAACGTCCATGTGCCGCCCCTGCGCCAGCGCAAGGAAGACATCCCCGCGCTGGTGGAAAGCTTTGTGCAGGAGTTCGCCGGGCGCTACGAGCGTCGCGTGCAGGGCTTCGACAGCGTCTCCCTGCGCGCCATGTGCGAAGCCGACTGGCCGGGTAACGTGCGCGAGCTGCGCAATGTCGTGGAACGTTGCGTGATCCTTGCCGATGGCCCGATCCTGAGCTGGGATGGGGGCAACGGCAGCGAGGTGTCCTCGGATCTGCCGGTGAGTTTCTCCAAGGACGAGTTTTTACCGCTGGAGCAACTGGAACAGGAGTACATCAACCACGTACTCAAGTGCCTCGATGGCAAGAAGACCAAGGCGGCGAAGGTCCTGGGTATCGACAAGACCACCCTGTGGCGCAAGTTGCGCCGCTATGACGGTGCGGACCAGGCGGTGTAGAATACACCGACGGTGCGCGTGCCCCGGGTGCAATATGCAAAAGGAAAAAGCACCACGAATCAGAAAATCAATAAATACTAATATATATTGCTTGTAAGTTGCGGTTTTCCAAGAAAAAAAGAAATTTCAGGAATTGGGGCATCATGGAACGATCCTTGCTCCATACAAGGGAGGACACAATGATTTGCCTGTGTCTTGTTACAACAATGTCAAGTTGTCCGTATTTTCAGGAGGAGATCCAGATATGTTGAAGTCAACTGTACGTTCTTTCGCCCTGCTGGGCGCCGCGGCTCTGCTGGGCCTGTCCGCCATGTCAGCCCAGGCCGCCGAATGCCCCACGGGCAAGGCGCTCAACGGCTACTGCAAGCAGAAGGTTGTATACCACATCAATGACCTGCAGAAGGCCACCGGCGCGCTGCGCAACGTCAAGAACCATCTGAACGCCCTGGGTGACGAGAACGTCGAAATCATCGTCGTCACGCACAGCTCCGGCGCTTTCGCCATGGTCGATGGCACCAAGAACAAGAAGGGCAAGCCCTTCACCGACACCATCGCGGCTCTGGCCAACCGTGGCGTGAAGTTCACCATCTGCGCCAACACCATCAAGGGCAAGAAGATCGACAAGAACAAGATCAACGAGCACGTTGAGATTATTCCCTCCGGTGTTGCCGAAGTGGCTCATCTGCAGCAGCAGGGTTACCTGTACGTCAAGCCGTAAGCCTTGACGACAGAAAGCTCGTCGGACGGGTGCACCTCGGTGCACCCGTTTTTTTTGGGGCTAAATACCTGTTTCAAACCCCACTACCACAAAGAGAAATCAAAGACAGTTAGATGATGTGATCCGATATTTTCAGGTGAGCGGGGATCGGGAGCAGGTATCCGGATTTGCGCGCATAAAAAAACGGGAACCGAGGCTCCCGTTTTCTATGTCACAGGCAGGCGGGCCTATTTGATTTTGGCCTCGCCGGCGCCATTGGCACCCGTGTTGTCCACCCAGCTTATCTTCAGGGTGTCACCCTTCTTTGCGCCCTTGAAGCGAAAGGAGATGAAGGGGTTCTTTGACACGCCGGGTCCCCACAGGCAGGTGAGGACTTCCTTGCCGTTGTGTTCACACTTCACTTCGGTGATGTATTTTGCCGGGATCTTCTTGCCGGTGGACTTGTCCTTGCGCAGACCGGTTTCCATGGGATGGAAGATGATCGCCTTGACGGTGGTCTTGCCACCGTCGACCCAGGCGCGGATCTTCATTTTCTTCTTAGCCATTGTGAGCCTCTCGAAATTCAGAATCTGTTGTTTCGGACCTTAGCCGCCGCAGCCGCCGAGGGTGACCTTGACCGCCTTTTTGGCCGTCAGCAGTTTGCCGTTGGCCTTGACCACGGCGATGACGTCGGAGGTCTTGCGCATCTTGATGCGACCGGTGATGAAGCCGTCGGATTGCGCGCTGAGCACGTAACTCGCGGTCAGCGGGTTCATGTTGGCCGGCACCAGGATGGAGATGGACTCGGCGTTGGGGACGGTGGTGGTGACCGATACCGATACCACGGCACCGTTCTCCGCGATGTCGGGAGCGTCCACTTTGACGTCCTTGCTGGCGGTGGTCTTTGGTGAGCCCACCAGGGCGCTCAGGGCATCGTCGATGGACTTGGCGGTAAACGCCTTTTTGGGCCAAGCCGCCAGGACCTGCCCGGGAACCAGCAGGCCGGCACCGAGTGCCACGGCCGCGGTGCCCGCCGCCATGCCCGCCTGCAAGAAGCTTCTACGCGTTGTTGTCATTCCTCGTACTCCTGAATCCAGTTGTTGGGTGACAAAATGTGACAGTAATTCCGTTGAAAGATTTACCTGCCGATCAATAGAGCAATTCCCGTACCAGGAATAAAGATCCAATAAAAACAAAAAGATAGGGTTTTGCCTGCCAATGCCAACGGAAATCCGGGTGCATTATGCACCACAAGAGGGTTGCAATGCCCGCACGGCGCCACCATATCCCGTATCGGACAGGGTCACCGGAAGTTGAGTTTCCGCGGCAGGGCCAGACACCAGCCTGGCCCGGCATCCCAGGGTCCCCGGCGCAGACAGCGCTTGAAAAGCACAGGCGGTCTGTCTAAAATCGCCGCACCAGATGCGGGGTGGAGCAGTCCGGTAGCTCGTCGGGCTCATAACCCGAAGGTCGTTGGTTCAAATCCAGCCCCCGCTACCAAAATTTGCCGAGGTACTGGGACCCCGTTCAAGACGGGGTTTTTTGTACCCGGGCAATTGGCGACCTGCAGCTAAGGTGTTATAATCTGTAGGGTTTTAAGCAGTATCGCAGGTGGGCCTCTGGGCCCATTTTTCGTTTCGGGGCAGGGCTTAAATTGTGCAGGTGACGGAAACCATCGGCCGGCTCATCGAACCGGTGATCGCGTCGCTGGGTTACGAACTGCTTGGCGTCGAGTACCTGCCCCAGGGCAGACACTCGCTGTTGCGGGTCTACATCGACAGCGAGGCGGGCATCGGCCTGGAAGACTGCGCCACGGTGAGCCGCCAGATCAGCGCCGTGCTGGACGTGGAGGATCCCATCCACGGGCAGTACAACCTGGAGGTTTCCTCGCCGGGCGTGGAGCGGCCGCTGTTCAAGGCGCAGCATTTCGAGCGTGCGCTGGGCGAGAAGATCCGCGTGCGCCTGGCCGTGCCACGGGATGGACGGCGAAAGTATAAAGGTATCCTCGCGGAGAGCGGTGGTGGCCATATCACCCTGCACGACGAGGATGGCGAGGACTACCGTATTGCGCTGGCGGATATCGAGAAGGCCAACGTGGTATTCGAAGGTTGAACTGGCAGAAAGTATTGACCGACAGGATTCAGGGAAAACGGCAGCGGTACCGCGCGGCGGTAGCCTGCACTGTGTGAGGCAGATCGAGTGATGAACAAAGAAATTCTGATGGTGGTTGACGCGGTGTCCAACGAGAAGGGCGTCGATAAGGAGATCATTTTCGAGGCCATCGAAGTTGCGCTGGCGACAGCGACCAAGAAGCGTTATGCCAACGATATCGATGTTCGCGTCTCGATCGACCGCGAGACCGGTGACTACCGCACCTTCCGCCGCTGGCTGATCGTCGAGGACGATGCGCTGGAGCACCCTGATCGCGAGACGACGCTGAGCGCGGCGCGCGTCGATGATCCGGATATCCAGGTCGGTGACTACCAGGAAGAAGAAATCGAGTCGGTGGAGTTTGGCCGCATTGCCGCGCAGACCGCCAAGCAGGTCATCGTGCAGAAGGTTCGCGAGGCCGAGCGCGCGCAGATCGTCGAGCAGTACCAGGACCGTGTGGGTGAACTGGTGATGGGCGTGGTCAAGCGCGTCGAGCGCGGCAACGTCTATCTCGACCTTGGCAACAACGTCGAGGCCATGATCCCGCGTGACCAGATGATTCCGCGCGAGTCGGTACGTGCCGGCGACCGCCTGCGCGGCTACCTGCAGGAGGTTCGCTCCGAGCCGCGTGGCCCGCAGTTGTTCATCAGCCGCGCCGATCCGCGTTTCCTCATCGAGCTGTTCAAGATCGAAGTACCCGAGATCGGCGAGGGCCTCATCGATCTGGTGGCCGCGGCCCGTGACCCGGGATCGCGCGCCAAGATCGCCGTGCGCACCCGGGAAGAGCGCATCGATCCGGTAGGCGCCTGTGTCGGCATGCGCGGCTCGCGCGTGCAGGCGGTGTCCAACGAACTGGCCGGCGAGCGTATCGACATCGTGCCGTGGGACGAGAACCCGGCGCAGTTCGTCCTCAACGCCCTGTCGCCGGCCGAGGCGCTGTCCATTGTCGTCGATGAAGACACGCACACCATGGACGTGGCGGTTGCCGAGGAAATGCTCTCCCAGGCCATCGGCCGCGGCGGCCAGAACGTCAAGCTGGCGAGCGAGCTGACCGGCTGGAAGCTCAACATCATGACCGAGGAAGACGCGGAGAAGAAGAGCGAGGAAGAGGCCGTCAGGTTGCAGCAGATGTTCATGGAACAGCTCGACGTGGACGAGGAAGTCGCCGCCATCCTGGTACAGGAAGGCTTTTCCAGCATCGAGGAAGTGGCCTACGTCCCCCTCGAGGAGATGCAGGAGATCGAGGAATTCGATGACGACATCATCAACGAACTACGCGGGCGGGCCAAGGACGTCCTCATCACCAGGGCCATTGCCAACGAAGAGATCCTCGACGAGAACACGCCGTCGGAAGACCTGTTGAACATGGAAGGCATGGACGAGGATCTGGCCATCAAGCTGGCGGCGAAGAAGATCACCAGCATGGACGATCTCGCCGAGCAGTCCATCGACGATCTCATGGACATCGAGGGTATGGATGAAGAGCGTGCCGGCAAGCTGATCATGACCGCGCGTGCACCGTGGTTCGAGGAAGCCGCGCTGGCCGAGGAGGCCGCAGTGGCGGAAGAAGCAGAGCAGGTCGGGAAGTAAGCGCCTGTTACCAGGAGAAGAAATGGCAGAAGTAACCGTAAGGCAGTTCGCAGAAGTCGTCGGCATCGAAGTCGATAAGTTGCTCGAGCAACTCAAGGAGGCAGGCGTGCCTCTCGACGATGCCGACGCGATGATCAACGACTCCCAGAAAATGGAGTTGCTGGGTCATCTGCGCGCCAAGCACAGCGGTAAGGCCAAAGGGGGCGAGGCCGGTGACGGCAAGAAGATCACCCTCAAGCGCAAGACCACCGGCGAGCTGCGCACCTCCTCCGGTCACGGCAAGAACAAGACTGTGACCGTCGAAGTGCGCAAGAAGCGCACCTACGTCAAGCGCAGCGTGATCCAGGAAAAGGAGGCCGAGCGCCTCGAGCGCGAACGTCTCGAACGCGAGGCCGCCGAGAGGGCGGAAGCAGAGAAGCGCGAGCAGGAACGCCGCGAGAAGGAGGCCCGCGAGGCCGCCGAGAAGGCCGCGGCCGAGGAAGAACGCCGCAAGGCCGAGGAGGCGGAGCGCAAGGCTGCCAGCGAGGCTGCCCCCGAATCGACCGAGACGCCGGCAGCGACGCTGGCCGACGCCCAGGCGGCGGAACGCCAGCAGCAGGCGGCGCGCGGCAAGAAAAAGAAGGAAAAGGACGCCGAGGGTGGGCGCGCCACCAGGTACGGCCGCAAGGAACTGCATGTCACCGCCGGCATGTCCGGGCGACGCAAGCGCAAGCCCTCGCGCACCGTGCGCGGCGGCGGTGGCGAACACGGTTTCCAGCAGCCCACCGCGCCCATCGTGCGCGAAGTGGCCATCCCCGAGACCATTACCGTCGCCGAACTGGCGCAGAAGATGGCCGTCAAGGCCGCCGAGGTCATCAAGGTGCTGATGGAAATGGGCAGCATGGTCACCATCAACCAGGTCCTCGACCAGGAAACCGCCTCCATCGTCGTCGAGGAAATGGGCCACAAGGTCAAGCTCATCCGCGAGGCGGCCATCGAAGAAGAGATCAGCCGGCCCGAGGCGCAGGGCGAGGCGGAACCGCGCGCACCGGTAGTCACCATCATGGGTCACGTCGACCACGGCAAGACCTCCCTGCTGGACTATATTCGCAAGGCCAAGGTGGCGGCGGGCGAGGCCGGTGGTATTACCCAGCACATCGGCGCCTACAGCGTCGAAGTCGACGACGGCAGGATCACCTTCCTCGACACGCCGGGCCACGAGGCCTTCACCGCCATGCGCGCCCGCGGCGCCAGCGCTACCGACATCGTCGTGCTGGTGGTGGCCGCGGACGATGGCGTCATGCCCCAGACCCGCGAGGCCAT
Source organism: Chromatiales bacterium (assembly GCA_027005735.1). Lineage (GTDB taxonomy): Bacteria > Pseudomonadota > Gammaproteobacteria > CAMYNG01 > CAMYNG01 > HyVt-448. The sequence continues at coordinate 15,346 of JALTLF010000088.1, forward strand.
CCAGCACTCGCGCGCCGCCGGCGTGCCCATGATCGTCGCCATCAACAAGATCGACAAGCCGGAGGCCGACGTGGAACGCGTCATGCAGGCGCTGGCCAGCGAAGAAGTCATTCCCGAAGAGTGGGGCGGCGACACCCAGTTCATTCCCGTCTCGGCCCATACCGGCGAAGGTGTCGACAAGCTGCTCGAGGCCATCCTCCTGCAGGCCGAGATCCTCGAACTCAGGGCCGTGCCCGAGGGGCCGGCACATGGCGTGGTCATCGAGTCGCGTCTCGACAAGGGCCGCGGGCCGGTGGCCTCGGTGCTGGTGCAGCAGGGCTGCCTGCGCAAGGGGAACATCCTGCTCGCCGGGCTCGAATACGGCCGCGTGCGTGCCATGCTCGACGACCATGGTCGCGAGGTGAGCGAGGCCGGTCCCTCCACGCCGGTGGAAGTGCTGGGACTCTCCGGTGCGCCCAATGCCGGCGACGAGGCCGTGGTGGTACCCGACGAGCGCAAGGCGCGCGAGGTGGCCATGTTCCGCCAGGGCAAGTACCGCGAGGTCAAGCTGGCGCGCCAGCAGGCGGCCAAGCTGGAGAACATGTTCAGCCAGATGCAGGAAGGGGAGGTCAACAGTCTCAACCTGGTGGTCAAGGCCGACGTGCAGGGTTCGGTGGAGGCCATCAGCGAGGCACTGCAGAAGCTCTCCACCGACGAGGTCAAGGTCAACATCGTCGCCAGCGGCGTGGGCAGTATTACCAGCTCCGACGTAAACCTGGCGGTGGCCTCCAATGCCATCATCATCGGTTTCAACGTGCGCGCCGAGAGTTCCGCCAAGCGCCTCATCGACGAAGAAGGCGTGGACCTGCACTACTACAGCGTCATCTACGACCTCATCGACGAGATCAAGCAGGCCATGGAGGGGATGCTGGCGCCCGAGTTCAAGGAAGAAATCATCGGTCTCGCCCAGGTGCGTGACGTGTTCCGTTCGCCCAAGTTCGGCGCCATCGCGGGCTGCATGGTCACCGAGGGTGTGGTCAAGCGCAACGCACCCATCCGCGTGCTGCGCGACAAGGTGGTGATCTACGAGGGCGAGCTGGAGTCCCTGCGCCGCTTCAAGGACGACGTCAACGAGGTCAAGCAGGGCATGGAATGCGGTATCGGCGTGAAGAACTACAATGATGTTAAGGAAGGCGACGAAATCGAAGTCTACGAACGCGTGCAGGTACGTCGCAAACTTTAACCTCAGGCCAGCCCACGTCCGATGCCAAAAGAATTCAACAGGACGCGCCGCATCAACGAACAGATGCAGCGCGAGCTTGCGCAACTCATCCAGCAGGAACTCAAGGATCCCCGTCTCGGCATGGTAACCGTGTCCGCCGTCGAAGTGACGCGCGACCTGTCGCTGGCGCGTGTCTTCGTCAGCGTGCTGGGCAAGGACGAGGGCCAGATGGAGGAAGTGCTGGCCATCCTCGAGCACGCCGGCGGATTCCTGCGCCACGAGCTGGGACAGCGCATGAAGTTGCGCAACATCCCCCGGCTACGTTTCCAGTACGACAAATCCATTACCGAGGGCAACCGCCTCAGCAGTCTCATCGACGAGGCCGTCGCCCGTGATCAGCGTAGCAAGCAGGACTGAGGTCACCGTGGCACGCAGACGTTCCAGAAACAAGGGCCGGCGGCTGGATGGCATCCTGCTGCTGGACAAGCCCATCGGCCTGACCTCCAATGCCGCCCTGCAGGAGGTCAAGCGCCTCTACCGGGCGCAGAAGGCGGGTCACACCGGCAGCCTCGATCCCCAGGCCAGCGGCCTGCTGCCCATCTGTTTCGGCGAGGCGACCAAGCTCTCGGCCTATCTCCTCGATGCCGACAAGGCCTACGAGGGGACCTGCAAGCTGGGTGTCATCACCCGCACCGCCGATGCCGAGGGCGAGGTGGTGGAGACCCGGCCGGTGGAAGGGATCGACGAGGCGCGCGTGCAGGATGTCCTGGCGCGCTTCATCGGCGAGATCCAGCAGGTGCCGCCCATGCACTCGGCAGTCAAGGTCAACGGCCAGCCACTCTACAAGCTCGCCCACCAGGGGCTGGAGATCGAGCGCGAGCCTCGCACCGTCACCATCCATGAACTGGAGATGACACGCCTGGAGGGCGACGAGCTGGATATCCGCCTGCGTTGCTCCAAGGGCACCTATGTCCGCGCGCTGGCCGAGGAAATCGGCGAGGCGCTGGGTTGCGGCGCCCACCTCAGCGCCCTGCGACGTACCCGGGCCGGGCCCTTCCACATCGATGAGGCCGTGAGCCTGACGGAACTGGAGACGCTGGCGGAATCGGGCCTCGCGGCCCTCGACGCCCGCCTGCTGCCCATGGAGACCGCGCTGGCCGACTGGCCGGCGGTGCGCCTGAGCGACAACAGCGCCTGGTATCTCACCCAGGGGCAGCCGGTGCTGGTGCCGCAGGCGCCCACCAGCGGCTGGGTGCGCCTCTACCAGGGCGAGACGCGCTTCCTCGGTGTGGGGCAGGTACTCGACGACGGGCGCATTGCTCCCCGGCGCCTGGTGGGTCTGGGCGGGCGGGGCTGAGCGCCGCGCAGGCGGGCCGGTCCGCCCGCAGGGGCCGGAATGCGGGAATTTTGCTTGTCTGAGCGGCCCCGGGGCGGGTAAAATACGCCGCTTTGTTCAGAACCGATTTTTCAGGAATTATCAGGAGTTTGGGATGTCCCTCAACGCCGAAGCAAAGGCCAGGATTGTAAACGAATACCAGCGCGGGGCCGGAGACACGGGCTCGCCGGAAGTCCAGATCGCGCTGCTGTCCGCGCGCATCGACGACCTGTCGGATCACTTCAAGACCCACAAGCAGGACAACCATTCCCGCCGCGGTCTGCTGCGGATGGTAAGCCAGCGCCGCAAGCTGCTGGACTACCTCAAGAAAAAAGATCTCGAGCGTTACCGCGACCTCATCGGTCGACTCGGCCTGCGCAAGTAATCACCTCCATTCAAATCCGAGGCATTCAATGAACCCCGTAGTGAAAGAGATAACTTACGGCGACAGGACCCTGCGCCTGGAAACCGGCGAAATCGCCAAGCAGGCCAGCGGCGCCGTAATGGTCAGCATGGGCGACACGGTGGTGCTGGTCACCGTGGTGGCCAACAAGCACGCCGACGAGGGCCGCGACTTCTTCCCCCTGACCGTCGATTACCAGGAACGCACCTATGCCGCCGGCCGTATCCCCGGCGGTTTTTTGCGTCGGGAGGGGCGTCCTTCCGAGAACGAGACCCTGGTCTCGCGCCTCATCGACCGTCCCATTCGCCCGCTCTTTCCCGAGGGCTTCACCAACGAAGTCCAGGTCATCGCCACCGTCATGTCCCTGGATCCCGAGGTCATGCCCGACATCCTCGCCATGATCGGCGCCTCCGCCGCCATGGCGCTCTCCGGCGCGCCCTTCAACGGCCCCATCGGCGCCGCGCGCGTGGGCTACAAGGACGGTGAGTACCTCCTCAATCCCTCCGCGGCCGCCCTGGAAGAATCCGAGCTCGATCTCATCGTCGCCGGTACCGCCGGCGCCGTTTTGATGGTGGAGTCCGAGGCAAAGGGCCTGTCCGAGGAGACCATGCTGGGCGCCGTGGTCTATGGTCACGAGCAGATGCAGGGCGTCATCAAGGCCATCAGCGAGTTTGCCGCCGAGGCCGGCGTGGAACCCTGGGACTGGCAGGCACCCGAAAAGGACGACAGCCTCGACAAGCAGGTCGCCGAAGTGGGTGAGGCCGCCATCGTCGAGGCCTACAGGATCAGCGAGAAGCTGGTGCGCTACGACAAGCTCAATGCGGTGCGCGAGGAGATCGTCGCCAAGCTGGTGAGCGATGCCGAAGACAGCCCCAGTGAGAGCGACGTCCATGCCGCCATCGAGAAGCTGGAGAAGCGCGTGGTGCGCAGCACCATCCTCGACGGCAAGCCGCGCATCGACGGCCGCGACCACAAGACGGTACGTCCCATCACCGTGCGTACCGGCGTGCTGCCGCGCGTTCATGGTTCCGCGCTGTTCACCCGCGGCGAGACCCAGGCGTTGGTGGTGGCCACCCTCGGCACCGAGCGCGATGCGCAGATCATCGACGCCCTCAGCGGTTCCTATCGCGAGGCGTTCATGTTCCATTACAACTTCCCGCCGTATTGCGTGGGCGAGACCGGCCGCGTCGGTTCGCCCAAGCGTCGCGAGATCGGCCATGGCCGCCTCGCCAAGCGCGGCATCATGGCGGTGATGCCTTCGCTGGAAGAGTTCCCCTACACCATCCGCGTGGTCTCCGAGATCACCGAGTCCAACGGCTCCAGCTCCATGGCCTCCGTATGCGGCAGCTCGCTGGCCCTGATGGACGCCGGCGTGCCGCTCAAGGCGCCGGTGGCCGGTATCGCCATGGGCCTGGTCAAGGAAGGCGACCGCTTCGCCGTGCTGTCCGACATCATGGGCGACGAGGATCACCTCGGTGACATGGACTTCAAGGTGGCCGGTACCGCCGAGGGTGTCAATGCCCTGCAGATGGACATCAAGATCGACGGCATCACGAAGGAAATCATGGAAATCGCCCTGGCCCAGGCACGCGAAGGCCGCCTGCACATCCTCGGCGAGATGAACAAGGTTCTCAGCGAGCCGCGCACCGAAATGTCGCAGCACGCGCCGCGTTACGTCACCATCAAGATCCACCCCGACAAGATCCGCGACGTCATCGGCAAGGGCGGCGCCACTATTCGCGCCATCACAGAGGAGACCGGCACCTCCATCGACATCAGCGACGATGGCGTGGTCAAGATCGCCTCCGCCGATTCGGCCGCGGCCGAAGAGGCGCGTCGTCAGATCGAACTGCTGACCGCGGACGTCGAGGTCGGGCGCATCTACGAAGGGCGCGTGGCCAAACTCATGGACTTTGGCGCCTTCGTCACCATCCTGCCCGGCAAGGACGGCCTGGTACACGTCTCCCAGATCAGCGAGGAACGCGTGGAGAATGTCTCCGACGAGCTCACCGAGGGCGACGTGGTCAAGGTCAAGGTGCTGGAAATCGACAAGCAGGGGCGTATTCGCCTCAGCATGAAGGCGGTCACCGCGGGCTAGGCCAGGGCCTGCCCC
>JALTLF010000089.1 GCA_027005735.1 Chromatiales bacterium
AAGCTTTGCCCGCCTTCGTTCGTCACGTTGCCAAGGGCCTGCCTTGCCGCCTCGGCGTAGTCCTCGCTGATGGCGATCCGCAGCCCACGGCGGTTCAGCGGGAAAGTCGCTTTCTCGATCCGGCCAACGACCTCCCAGGAGACGAACAAATAGCGATCATGCCCATCGGTCCGGAAAAACAGCCCCTCGTGATTGGCCTGTAGCGTTACCAGGCGATCGCGCCTCAGGGTGTTAAGCAGCACCAGGATCACCACCGACCAGTTGAGCCCGAGCACCGTGAAGCGAAGCACCTCGTTGTCGATGGGCAGCTGGTGAACCAGCAGCCCCGCGCCGATGAACACCGGCCAGTAGAGTGCCAGCGCCCACCACGGCGGTGCCAGCATATATTTGGGTGGATGGATGTCGTTGGCCTCGACGAGTGTCATGGGCGCGCCTTTCACAGGACGAAACGGGAAACGTAGTATGCCGCCGGCAACATTCCCACTGTCAGGGTAAACAGCAGGCTGCGAAGACCGGGGAGGATGAGGAGTGACTTCTCGGGCCGCGCGGGGTGATAATAGACCGACACGGTGCCGTCCTCGAACAGTTCGATACCCCGGTACTGGCGTTCGAGCAGGAAGCGTGCATTCTTCGAGGCAATCATGGTCCAGGCAGACACCTTCCGGCCGAAGTATTGCCTGCCATCCACGACGTAGCTATAGAGGGCCTTGAGCTGGTACTTCTGCATGGAGGGATCGGCCAGGCTCGCGCCGAATTCCCCGGTGCCTTTCTCGATCAGCCTGCCGCGGGTCTTCACCCAGCCTGTGGCCGCCCGCCACTGGCGCAGGGCCGAGACGGCGCAGACCACCGCCACATAGACCGCGATCCAGAACAGTACGCCCTGTTCCTGGCCCGCGCGCGCAAGTTCGAACATGCCTTGCAGATACGCAACGACTTCCCCCATGAGGGCGCCACCTCTGCGACCATCTCGCCAGATCCGATACAACGATAAGTCAACATGCGGATTTCCAGCACGAACGCGCTTATTAGCGAGCGCCTGATAAAACTGCGTGTTCGGAGTACCCGATCACCGGAGAAAACGGGCTACATCATTTGCCTGTCTCTCGCAGGGACGATGAGAGTTCCGACGTCTGTCACTGCGCTGGAACTCGGAACACGCATCTGAAAAGCCGGGACCGGCCCCGGCACATCATGCCGGGAACCGGTATCCGCAGCGACGTCCGGAGCTGCCGTTCGTCCGGTTCTGTCTCAGTTGAGCGCGCCGAGCAGGTTCTTCTCGTCGTTGCTGGCGGCGGCCTCGTAGATGAG
>JALTLF010000090.1:0-18408 GCA_027005735.1 Chromatiales bacterium
GCCGCTTCCACCATGGTCTTCAGGGCCGCTTCCACTTCCGGCCACTGGCGGGTCTTGAGGCCGCAGTCGGGGTTGACCCACAGGCGCTCGGCGTCCACCCGTTGGGCGGCCTTTTTCATCAGGCCGACGATGTGTTCCCGCGTGGGGATGTTGGGGGAGTGGATGTCGTACACGCCGGGGCCGATCTCGTTGGGGTAACGAAAATTCTCGAAGGCATCCAGCAGTTCCATGTTGGAACGCGAGGTCTCGATGGTGATGACGTCCGCGTCCATGTCCGCGATGGCCGCGATGATGTCGTTGAATTCCGAGTAACACATGTGCGTATGGATCTGGGTCTCGTCGGCCACGCCGGAGGCGGTGAGCCGGAAGGCGCGCACCGCCCAGTCGAGATAGTGTTGCCAGTCGCGTTGGCGCAGAGGCAGGCGCTCGCGCAGGGCGGCCTCGTCGATCTGGATGATGCGGATCCCGGCGGCCTCCAGATCCGCCACCTCGTCGCGCAGGGCGAGCGCGATCTGCATGGCGGTGTCGGCGCGTGGCTGGTCGTCGCGCACGAAGGACCAGTTGAGGATGGTCACCGGGCCGGTGAGCATGGCCTTCATGGGACGCTCGGTGCAGGACTGGGCGTAGCTGATCCATTCCACGGTCATGGGCCGCGGGCGGCTGACATCGCCGTAGATGATGGGCGGCTTGACGCAACGCGAGCCGTAGGACTGCACCCAGCCGTTGCGCGTGAAGGCGAAGCCGTCCAGTTGCTCACCGAAGTATTCCACCATGTCGTTGCGTTCCGGCTCGCCGTGCACCAGCACGTCCAGCCCCAGTTCTTCCTGCTTGCGCACCACGCGCTGGATCTCGTTGCGCATGGCCTGCACGTAGTCGCCCTCGGCCAGCTTGCCCTGGCGGTAGTCGCGGCGCAGTTCGCGGATGCGCGGGGTCTGGGGGAAGGAGCCGATGGTGGTGGTGGGGAAGGGCGGCAGTTTCAGCCACTGGCGCTGTTTCTCGCGGCGCGTGGCATAGGGGCTGCGGCGTTGCAGCATGTCCTCGCTGACGGTGGCGAGGCGTTCCCCTACCGCCGGTTTGTGGATGCGCGTGGAGGCGCGCCGTGACGAGACGGCAGCGCGGGCGGCGGCCAGCGCCGGCGCCACGCTCGGATCATCCGTGCCTCGGTCCATGGCATCGCGGAGGACGGCCAGTTCGTCGAGCTTTTGCGTCGCGAAGGCCAGCCAGTCTCGCAGTTCTGCGTCCAGTTCGGTTTCCTCCGCGAGATCCACCGGTACATGCAGCAGGGAGCAGGAGGGCGCCAGCCACAGCTCATGCGCATCCTGGCGGCGGGCCCTGTCCACCAGCGCGAGACAGTGGTCCAGATCGGCGCGCCAGACGTTGCGGCCGTCGATGAGCCCCAGGGAGATGACCTTGTAGCTGGGGGCGTGATCCAGTACGCCGATGAGCTGTTGCTCGCCGCGCACCAGGTCGATGTGCAGACCGGCCACCGGCAGGGTGGCGGCGAGGTGCAGGTTGTCGCCCAGCTCGCCGAAGTAGGTGGCGAGCAGCACTTGCAGATCGCGGCGCTGGAGCTGGTTGTAGGCGGTCTCGAAGGCGTTTTGCCAGGCGCGGGGCAGATCCAGCACGAGGATGGGCTCGTCTACCTGGACCCATTGCACGCCCTTCTCGGCGAGGCGATTGAGGATCTCGCCATAGACGAGGAGCAGATCATCGAGCAGGTCCAGGCGGTCGAAGTCGCCGGCGGGATCGCGCACCTTGGCCAGCCACAGCCAGGTGAGGGGGCCGAGGATCACCGGCCGGGCGTCGATGCCCAGTGCGAGGGCCTCGTCCACCTCTGCAAACAGCCTGTTACTGCTGATCTTGAACACCTGGTCGCGCCGTAGTTCGGGGACGATGTAGTGGTAATTGGTGTCGAACCACTTGGTCATCTCGCAGGCCGCCACCCGGGCACTGTCTGTCTCGTTGTTGCGGGCCCGTCCCCGCGCCATGCGGAACAGGGTGTCCAGATCCACCTCGCCGCCGTCCCAGTCGAAGCGCGGGGGTACCACGCCCAGCAGGCAGCTCATGTCCAGCACCTGGTCGTACCAGGAAAAGTCGCCCACCGGGATGTGATCCAGCCCGGCGTCCCGTTGCAGTAGCCAGTGGCGCCGGCGCAGTTCGCGGCCCACGTCCTCCAGGGCGGCGGCGTCCGCCTCGCCGGCCCAGTACGCCTCCACGGCGCGTTTGAGTTCGCGGTGCTTGCCGATGCGGGGGAAACCGAGGTTGTGAATGCGGGTCATGGGGCTGATGTCTCCGTGGGTCGGGTGTACTTGCGCGGAGTATGGGGCAGGTCTAGAATCAAGGCAATTTCATAATAATCATCAAAATAATGAAATAATTTCATTATGTACCTCGAGCTTCGCCACCTGCGCAGTCTCCAGGCCATCCACCGGACCGGCAGCCTGGCCCGGGCCGCCGAGCACCTGCATCTCACCCAGTCCGCCCTGTCCCACCAGATCAAGGCCCTGGAGCGTCATTTCGCGCTGCCCCTCTACCACCGCCGTCACCGGCCCCTGCGCCTCACGGCGGCGGGCGAGGAACTGCTGGCGCTGGCGGAGCGCCTCCTGCCCGAGGTGGCGGCGGCGGAGCAGCGCCTGCGGCGCGTGGCCGAGGGTGACAGTGGCCGCTTGCACATCACCATCGAGTGCCACTCCTGCTTCGAGTGGCTCATTCCCACCCTGGATCGCTACCGCGGCCGGTGGCCCGAGGTGGAGGTGGACATCCGCCTCGGGACCCATTTCGATCCCCTGCCGGCGCTGGCGCGGGGGGACATTGACCTGGTGATCAGCTCCGATCGCGTGGCCCTGCCCGACATCGCCTTCGCGCCCCTGTTCGACTACGAGGCGGTGGCGGTGCTGGCCCGGGATCACCCCCTCACCGCGCGGGAGCGCTTGGGGCCGGAGGACCTCCGCGAGCAGATCCTCATCACCTACCCCGTGGCGGAGGAACGCCTGGATGTCTTCACCCGCTTCCTCGCGCCGGCCGGGGTGCGCCCGGCGGCGGTGCGCCAGTCGGAGCTCACCGCCATGATCCTGCAACTGGTGGCCAGCCGCCGGGGGATCGCGGTGCTGCCGGACTGGGTGGTGGCCGACTACCTGGAGCGGGACTACGTCAGCGCGCGGCCGCTGGACACGGCCGGGGAGGCGGGCGAGCCGGGCCTGCGGGGGACGGTGTACGCCGCGGTGCGCGCCGCCGAGGCCGAGCGGGCCAGCGTGGCGGGCTTCATCGCCCTGGCGCGGGAGGCGCTGGCCCTGCGCGGGTCGTCACAGTCCTGACACGGACTGGCACTTGGCGTGAAAAAAAGACTTGTCAGGTCTTCGATTACTTTATATTGTGTTGTCCAGGTTCAGCACCACTACATTTTGTGGTCTGAACCGCAGGGGAATCCGGTGCGAATCCGGAACTGTCGCGCAACGGTGATAGGGGGCCTTCCCGGCGCCCTTAGTCCGAACACCTGTCAGGCGTGACCGGCGGCCCGCCGCCCGTCACGGAACACCCGAGTCTCGCGTCAAGGTTCCGGGTGAAAGCACTGCCGAGTCACGCCCAGCGGGCGGACCGCCGTCCTTTCCCCCCTGCCGTTCGCGCGAGCCACCGCACAAGGACCAGCACAGGGGGAGCCCATGCCGCATCAGGACAACGACGCCACCACCACTCTCGCCACCACGCCGCCGCCCGGGGTGCTCGCCGCCGCGCCGCCGGAGACGGATCCCCATGCCGCGCGCGGCTTCCAGGTCATTCGCCGCAACGGCAAGCTGACACCCTTTGATCGCAGCAAGATCGTCGTCGCCATGACCAAGGCCTTCCTCGCCGTGGAGGGCGGCACGGCGGCGGCCTCCAACCGCGTACACGAACGGGTGGATCGGCTCACCGAGGAGGTGGTGGCGGCCCTGTTCCGCCGGCTGCCCGACGGCGCCAGCGTGCATATCGAGGACATCCAGGATCAGGTGGAACTGGCCCTGATGCGCAACGGCGAGCACCGTGTAGCCCGCGCCTACGTGCTCTACCGCGAGCAGCATGCCCGCGCGCGCGCCGCGCGCCAGACCGGCTCGGAAGAAGGACAGCCGGTGCCCGAGGTGGGCATCGTGCTGGCCGACGGCACGCGCCAGCCGCTCAACGACCGGCGCTTGCGTGCCATCATCGAGGAGGCCGTGGCGGGGCTCGAGGACGTGGACGCGGCGCTGGTCTTCGAGCATACCCTGCGCGGTGTCTTCGACGGTATGAGCGAGGAAGACCTGTACGCCGCGCTGGTCATGAGCGCGCGCAGCCTCATCGACCGCGAGCCCAACTACAGCCAGGTGTCGGCGCGCCTGCTGCTGGATTCCCTGCGCCGCGAGGCCCTGAGTACCGTCTACGGCCAGCCGCAGGAGGCCACCCAGGCGGAGATGGCGGCGCGCTACGGCGAGTATTTTCGCGACTACCTGCGCTACGCCGTGGAACACGAACTGCTGGACGGCGAACTGGTGCGCTACGACCTGGAACGCCTGGCGGCGGCCATCCTGCCCGAACGCGATCAGCAGTTCACCTACCTCGGCCTGCAGACGCTCTATGATCGCTATTTCCTGCACCACGAGGATCGCCGCTTCGAACTGCCGCAGGCCTTCTTCATGCGCGTGGCCATGGGACTGGCCATCAACGAGGTGGATCGCGAGGACCGCGCCATCGAGTTCTACCGCCTGCTGTCCTCCTTCGACTTCATGAGTTCCACGCCGACGCTGTTCAACTCGGGCACCCTGCGCCCGCAGTTGTCGTCCTGTTACCTCACCACCATCCCCGACAATCTTGACGGTATCTATTCCTCCATCCGCGACAATGCCCTGTTGTCCAAGTTCGCCGGCGGGCTGGGCAACGACTGGACGCGGGTGCGCGGCCTGGGTTCCCACATCAAGGGCACCAACGGCAAGTCGCAGGGCGTGGTGCCCTTCATGAAGGTAGCCAACGACACCGCCGTGGCGGTGAACCAGGGGGGCAAGCGCAAGGGCGCGGTGTGCGCCTACCTGGAGACCTGGCACATCGACATCGAGGAGTTTCTCGAGTTGCGCAAGAATACCGGCGACGAACGCCGCCGCACCCACGACATGAACACCGCCAACTGGGTGCCGGACCTGTTCATGAAGCGCGTCGTGGAGGAGGGCGAGTGGACGCTGTTCTCCCCCGACGAGGTGCCGGAGCTGCACGATCTCTACGGCCGCGCCTTCGAGGAGGCCTACCTCGCCTGCGAGGAAAAGGCCGCGCGCGGCGAGATCAGGCTGTTCCGCAAGGTGGCGGCGGTGGAACTGTGGCGCAAGATGCTGGGCATGTTGTTCGAGACCGGGCACCCATGGATCACCTTCAAGGATCCCTGCAACGTGCGCTACACCAACCAGCACGTGGGCACGGTGCACAGCTCCAACCTGTGCACGGAGATCACCCTGCACACCAATGATCACGAGATCGCCGTGTGCAACCTGGGTTCGGTGAACCTCGCCGCGCACGTCAACGAAAACGGCATCGACATGGCGCGCCTGCGCCGCACGGTGCGCACTGCCATGCGCATGCTGGACAACGTCATCGACTACAACTATTACAGCGTTCCCCAGGCACGTAACGCCAACCTGCGTCACCGCCCGGTGGGGCTCGGCATCATGGGCTTCCAGGATGCACTGTACAAACAGAACATCGCCTGTGCCAGCGAAGCAGCGGTGGAATTTGCCGATCGCAGTATGGAGGCGGTGAGTTACTTCGCCATCGAGGCCTCCAGCGATCTCGCCGCCGAGCGCGGTTCCTACCCCAGTTACGAAGGTTCCCTGTGGAGCCAGGGGATCCTGCCGCTGGACGCCAGCCGGCGCCTCGCCGAGGAACGCGGCAACTACCTCGACGTGGATCATTCCAGCACGCTGGACTGGGACGCCCTGCGTGAACGCATCCGCGCACAGGGCATGCGCAACAGCAACTGCCTGGCCATTGCGCCCACTGCCACCATTTCCAATATCTGCGGGGTGACCCAGTCCATTGAACCCACCTACCAGAACCTCTACGTCAAGTCGAACCTGTCGGGGGAGTTTACCGTGGTCAATCCTCACCTGGTGGCGACCCTAAAGCGCCTGCGCCTGTGGGACGAGGTCATGGCCAACGATCTCAAGTATTACGACGGTTCGGTGTTGCACATCGACCGCGTGCCCGAGGAGGTTCGCTCCCTCTATGCCACCGCCTTCGAGATCGATACCCGCTGGCTCATCGAGGCCGCGGCGCGGCGGCAGAAGTGGATCGACCAGGCGCAGAGCCTGAATCTCTACATGGCCGAGCCGTCGGGGAAGAAACTCGACCAGCTCTACAAGCTGGCCTGGGTGCGGGGACTCAAGACGACTTACTACCTGCGTTCCATGGGCGCCACGCACATGGAAAAGGCCGCCGGGCAGGCGGCACCGGTGGAGGAGGCCGAGCCGAAGGTCTGCTCCATTCTGGATCCCGATTGCGAGGCCTGTCAGTAATCGGCGGAGTGTCCGCGTGGCAGCCGTGCGGGCATAAATGTTATTGGTTTACATGAAGAGGGAAAAACAATGTTGAACTGGGAAGATCCCATTGCCACTTTCAGGAAGGAGAGCCGTCCCGCCGAGGTGACATCCACGCCGGTGGTGGCGACGGAAGAAACGCCCGTGTTTCATGAAACAACACAGGACGTGCAGCCAGAAACACCGGCGGAAGTCCCCTCGGCCACGCCGCCACGGGCACCGCTTGCCACACCCTCGGCCGCCACCGAGCCGGTGCGCGCCGAGGACAAGCGCGTCATCAACGGCCTGACCGACATCAACCAGCTGGCGCCCTTCAGGTATCCCTGGGCATGGGAGTTCTTTCTCAATGCCAATCGCAATCACTGGACGCCGCTGGACATCAACATGAGCCGCGATGTGCAGGACTATCAGTACAAGCTGACGGTGGAAGAGCGCCATGTGTACGAGAACGTGCTCTCCTACCTCACCACCTCGGACATCCTCGCCATGCGTAACGTGGGCCTCGCGGTGATGGAAAAGATGACCGCACCGGAGTTGCAGATCTACCAGGCCCGCCAGGTGTACGAGGAGGCCCTGCATACCTGGACCTACCAGCATTGCATCGAGTCCATCGGCCTCGACCAGGGGGAGATCTACAATCGCTACCGCGTGGTGCCCGAGATCCACGCCAAGATCCGGCTCGCCAACGAACGCCTCGACTCGGTGCTGCGCTCGGATATCGATCTCAATGATCGCGACGAGCTGGAAAACTTCGTCATGTCCTATATCTTCTTCGCCGGAATCTTCGAGGGCTGCTGGTTCTACAACGGTTTCAGTCCCATCTTCGCCCTGCAACGCCGCGGGCTGATGACCGGCACCGCCGAGCAGTTGCAGTACATCATGCGCGACGAGGTCCTGCACTGCGCCTTCGGCATACGCGTGGTGAAGCAGATCATCAAGGAAGAAGACCTCAGGCTGGACCCCCGCGCAGTGCAGGCCATGTGGGAAGAAGCCGCGGCGGCGGAGGAGGGCTATGCCCGCTACATCCTGCGGGACCCCATCCTCGGCTACAAGGCAGAGGATCACATCGAGCAGTTCCGCTTCATAGCCAACCGCCGCGCGAAGCAACTGCACCTGGCGGAACCCTTCCCCGGCGCGCAGAACGCGCTGGGTTGGCTCGATGAACAGGCCAATCTGCGCAAGGAAAAGAACTTCTTCGAGACCCGCGTCACCGAGTACCAGACCGGCGGCGCCCTGAAGTGGGAATAGGCAGGGGATGCATTGCCGAGGTGCCCCGAGCTACAGGAACCGGGGTCGGGGTTTCAATACTGAGCCTAAATACGTGTTCCGGATTCCCGATCAACTGAGAATAACCGGATTGCCCCATCTGCCTGTCTCTCGCCGGGGTGGTGTTTACGGACACGCGGTACATACGTCCCTGTACGCTCGACAGCCGCTTCCCTGCGGCTGACGGTCCGTAAACACCACCCCGGTGAGAGCCTGATGTCGGTAAACTGTAGTGGAATTCGGAACACGTATTTAGCTCATTTCACCTTGCTTCTTTGTTTATCGGGCCGGGATCTAAACGCTGGTCATCGGATCTTGCAACCGAACGGGAAAAGACGGTCCTCCTTCCCACAGGGCGGGGGACAGGGGAAGGGGACCCAATCTTTCTTCCGCGGATCGATGTCCCGTAAGGTCAGCGTGGCTGGAAGTTTGCAGCGGCACTGAAAAAACCGTCCCCCCGCCCTCAGGGCGGGGGACAGGGGGCGGGGATCAAAATCCTCGGTCCTCGTACTTCGCTACTGTGTTTATCGGGCCGGGATCAAAACGCTGGTTATCGGATCTTGCAACCGAACTGGAAAAGAAGGTTCCCCCACCCTCAGGGCGGGGGACAGGGGGCGGGGATCTGATCCTCGTCCCTCGCCCCTCCATGGCATCACCGGTAAAACATGATCCAGTTCGCATTCCGGTGCCGACGTACTGTGATGCAATGCCGGGAGCCTTCATCGACACCATCCGCCCCATGACACGGCAAGGAGGGAACCATGCAGCCGCTTTCGCCCGCCCGCCATTCCATGCGCATCCTGTCACTGCTTTGCCTGTGGCTTTTCCTGAGCACGGCCTGGGCATCCCCACCGGAGTCGGCCCTGGCCGATTACGTCAATGCGCCGGATCCCGCCTACGGCTACACGCCGGTGGCGAGCGTGCCCGGCAACGGTTTTACCCTCTACCTGCTTAGCATGACTTCCCAGCAGTGGCGCGCGCCGGGAGAAGTGGATCGTACCCTGTGGACGCACTGGCTCGCCGTGGTGGTGCCCGAGGTGGTGAGCCACGATACCGCCATGGTGATCGTCGGCGGCGGTGACAACGGTGGGCCACCCGATCTCGCTTCCGACGAGGTGGCCTTCGGCGCGCAGATCGCGGTGCTGTCCCGCTCGGTGGTGGCCATCGTCGGCCAGGTGCCCAACCAGCCGCTGAGTTTTCCCGACGCCCCCGGGCCGCTGCGCGAGGACGCGCTGGTGGCCTACACCTGGGACCGGGCCATGGACAGGCTGGACTGGTCCTGGCCCGCCTACCTGCCCATGGTCAAGAGCGTGGTGCGCACCCTCGACACGGTGCAGGGTTTCGTCCCCGCCGTGAGTCCGGCCCGGGTGCGGGACTTTGTCGTGGTGGGTTTCTCCAAGCGAGGCGCGGCCACCTGGCTGACGGCGGCGGTGGATCTGCGCGTACGCGCCATCGCGCCCGGCGTCATCGACTTTCTCAATCTCGCCCCCAGTATCGAGCACCACTTCCGCGCCTACGGGGAATATTCTCCCGCCATCGGCGACTATGTGGACTACGACATCGTGCAGCGCCTGCGCACGCCCGAGGGCCAGGATCTGCTCAAGGTCATCGATCCCTATTCCTATCGCCGCGTCCTGGATCTGCCCCGCTACCTGCTCAACTCCACCGGCGATCAGTTCTTTCTGCCCGACTCCGCGCGTTTCTACATCGACGAGCTGACGGGGGAGGCCCTGCTGCGCTATGTCGCCAATACCGACCACGGCCTGAGCGGGCCGACGGTACCCATCGAGGATGCCATCACCGGCCTCATCGGCTGGTACCTGGGCGTGCTGGCGGATCTGCCGCGCCCGGAGATCGACTGGGAACACGAGGAGGGCAGGCTGGTGGTGCGCAGCTCACGGCCACCGCTGGCGGCGCGCCTGTGGCAGGCCGACAATCCCGTGGCGCGCGATTTTCGCCTGGCCGTCCTTGGTCCGGCCTGGCATGCCACGCCCCTGGTGGATGAGGGCGGTGCGTATTCGGTTCACATCACGCCCCCGTCCACGGGCTGGCGCGCCTACTACGTGGAACTCACCTTTGCCGGGCCCGGCGGCCTGCCGCAGACGTACAGCACGCCGGTGTTCGTCACTCCCGACACGCTGCCCTTCGAGCTGGATGACGCCATCGGCAGGCCGGTGGGGCCGCGCGCCTGGGCGGCGCGTATCGAGGCGGTCCTCGCCGGCGGCGGGGATATCGATCCGGCCGTTCTGGCCGGCTGGTTTCCCTTCCCCGTGATGGGCCAGGTGGTGGACGATCCCGCCGCGGCGCTCGCCCTGCTCCAGGCGCCGCATCCCGGCGCCGCCGGTCGCGCCCTGCGCCAGTGTCTGGCCGTGCGCCTCAACATCGCCGCCGGGGAACTGGGCTGGTACAGCCGGCTCGGTACCGACGCCCTGCGGGTAGAAGACGAGCAGCGTTACCTGTGGCGCTGGTGGGCGCACGCCACCGAAGCCTTCGGCGAGGGTGAGCCGCGCGAGGCCAGCATCATCTGTCGCCTGCTGAACCATGCCAAGGCCCCGGGGCGGAAACGCGTGCGACAGGCCGTCCGTTGAGCGGCATGGCCGCGCGGCTTGTAGGCGTGCCGGCGAGAGGCGGGTAGATGATGCAGTCCGATGTTTTCAGGTGATCGGGGATCCGGAACAGCTATTCGGGCTTGCCACTCGCTACGCGCTGCTGCCCTTGCCGAAACACCGGTGCAGGCCGGGCAGGTCGCCCTTGCCCTCGCGGATGGCCTCGGCGTCCCGGCCGCCCTGTTCCGTGCCGCGTCCGAAGTCCGCGTCGGCGATTTCCACCAGGTTGTCCAGATCCTCGAGCAGGCGGCGCCCCTCCTCGAGCAGGAAATAACGCGCCACGCCGGCATAGATCCCCTTGCTGATGATGCCCGAGGTTCGCAGTCCCGCCTGGCGGGCAATGGCGGTGGACAGGCCCCACAGGTAGCCGGTGAAGATCCGTTTCTCGCGGGGTTCGAACCGGCTGGCGACGAGGCCGAGCTGGTCGAGCTGGATCTTGATGGAGCCGCACAACATGGCGACCAGTTTGCCGATGAGCTGTCCCAGCCTGTCGTAGTCGATATCCGCGTAAGGGTCCGCGTCGCTCATTCAGACAACATCCCCCGAACCCTGCTGGTCGCCGCAGGGCCAGGATTCGTGGCCAGTCTGCTCACCCGGTTTGAGCCGGCGGAAGGTGGCGCCATCGAGGTTCATGAACCAGTCATTGCCCTCCTGCCAGGCAGGCCGGTCGATGGTGAATTCCGTCTCGACGGTGGTGACGAACAGGTTGGTGGTCAGAACCAGTTCGCTATCCGTGAGCCTGGAAACATAGGCGCTGCCAAGGTTGACCGACTTGCTCGCGCCGGGGGACTTGCTGCAGCGCTTGTAGACGGCCCTGCCATCGGGGTAGAGGACCAGCATGCGGTAGTCGAAGGCCACGTCGCTGCCGAAATCCTGTTTCTGGTAGAGCCACACCCCGGAGAGATGGGCCCTGTCGCCTTCCAGCTTCACGTAGGGCGGGGGATCGGAACAGCCGGCCAGCAGGGTACTGAAAAGCAATAGCAGGACAAGGGCGCGGGCAGGCATTGTTTCCTCCCTTCAGCAGGTCAATGGACTCCCCGTTTTTTACTCTCCTGTAGCCGGGAATTCAAGTGCCTGCCGCGTGGCACGGGGCGCGAGCGCCCCGCTTCCTGGCGTTACCGCTGCCCGGCTCAGGCCTTTTCGATGCAGGGGCCGAACTTGCGTCGCAGCCAGTAGTCGACGCTGACATACTTGCCGCCGCCAATGAAGAACAGGGCCAGCAACATGATGAAGTAGGTGACGGCCATCTCGATGCCGTTGTTGAGCACCACGAAGTTGCCCTGGCCGGTGAGCCAGTCGTAGTTGCCGTACTCCTGCAGGATCTCCTTCGCCTTTGCCAGGCGGTTGACGGCATCGACGGCGTCGCCGCAGTTGAACAGGCAGAATTTGGGATCGGCGATGGTCTGCCAGCCGTGCTGCCAGTGAACCGAGAAGGCGGCGACCAGCATGGTGATCATCAAGGGTATGGAAACCCAGCGCACACCGATGCCGAAGAGCAGCATCACCGAGCCAAGCAGCTCGCTACCGACGGCAAGGGTCGCCATCAGGCCAGGCAGTGGCATGCCCAGGCCCCACTCCGGGTTGCCGAACCAGGCAACGGTATTGCTGAAGTCGGCCAGCTTTGTTGTTCCGGCGATCCAGAAGATGGGAAAGAGATAGAGTCGCAGCGCGAGGGGGGCGAGAAAATCCACGGCACGTGTGCGATCCAGCAATGCCTGTAGCTTGCAGAGCAGTCCCATAACATTCCTCCATTCTCGGATGGTGATTGTTATGGCCAGCCGTGCGCGTCAATCAGATGCGTGTTCCCAGCAGGATGTCGCGATTGCGCAAATCATCGAGGATGTCCGCGCCACCACTGATGACGATCTCGGGACTTTCGTGCCCCAGCTCGGTGGCAATCTGCGTCAGCAACTCTCGCCCGGTCTGACCACTGTTTTCGCTTATCAGTTGTATCAGACGCGCGGTGACCGGATTAGTTTCAAGAAAATGCACATCGTATTCGCGATCACGATATGCAATCAGGTAAGTGGGGTTTTCCGGCGCCTGTTGCGGCTGGTTTTCTTCGTTTATCTGGTGCACGGGGAAGGCAAAGCTCATCGGCCAGGCCAGCGGTGACAGTACGGGCATGCCCGCGAGCAGGTCGCCCTCTTGATCGACATGTTCGTAGTCGGGCTCTTCCTCGCTGATGGTCAGCGCCAGCTCGGTCCATTCATAGTGAGCCAGCTCCAGCATGAAGGGCGGGTCACCGTCCTGCGGTTCGCGCTCGTCTTCCAGGTAGCGCAGGAATTCGCGTGGCATTTCCGGGAACAGGGGCGTATGCGCGTGGTGGGTCTCGAAGTAGTCGCGGATCAGCGCATGCCATTGTTCGTCCGGCATGATGGCGCGCAATACCCGGTAGGTATTGGCCATGAAACTCTCGACATTGTTATAGAAGAGATCGGCATAGACATTCATGCGCCGGGCTTCGATGCCCTCTGGCATGGCAAACTTGTCGGGATTGCGCACGTAGGCGGCAAACTCGAACTGCCTTTGCATGAACTCGGGTTGCTTATCCATGTTGTGCAAGTTCGTCTTTGTACTTGTGCCATTTTTCCTGCAGGGCGACGATCTGATCGACTTCCGTCAGCAGCTCCGTCAGCGGTGGCAGGTTGAAATCACGCTCCAGCAGGGTTGGGATGACGCCGTATTTCTCATAGGTTCGTTCGAGCAGCTTCCACACGGGATCGATGACATCGGCGCCATGGGTGTCGATGATCAGATCCTCGTCTTCATTGTAATGGCCGGCGACATGGATATAGGCGATACGCTCGGCGGGAATACGGTCGAGAAAGTCCTCGGCATCGTAGCCGTGGTTGACGCTGTTGACGTAGATATTGTTGACGTCCAGCAGCAGGTCGCAGTCGGCCTCCTCGAGGACGGCATTGAGAAAGTCTATTTCCTCCATCTCCTTGCCCGGCGCCGCGTAGTAGGAGACGTTCTCCATGGCAATGCGCTGCTCCAGCAGGTCCTGGACCCGGCGGATGCGGCCGGCGACGTAATGGACGGCTTCTTCGGTAAAGGGGATGGGGAGCAGGTCATAGAGATGACCGTGGTCGCTACAGTAGCTGAGGTGCTCACTGTAGTAACGAATGTCGTGTTCCTTCATGAAACGCTTGAGGCGATGCAGGAAGGCCTCGTCGAGCGGCATGGGGCTGCCGATGGACAGGGACAGGCCGTGGCAAATGAAGGGATGTTTTTCGGTCAGGGCACGGAACTGTTTGCCGTAGGTGCCGCCGAGGCCGATCCAGTTTTCCGGCGCCACTTCCCAGAAATCCACCTGTTCGGTGGGCTGGTCTGCGAGCGGGTCCAGCAGGACCCGCCGCATTCCAAGTCCAGCGCCATGAACGGGATAAGTCTTATCCTGTGTCATGGTCTACCACTTACTTCTTGGGCATGCCACCACACTGGCCTTCACCCGGCTTCTTGGGCTTGGCTTTGGGATCGCCACCACAACGGCCTTCACCGCACTGGCCTTCCTTGGGCTTGGCCTTGGGATTGTTGCCGCACTTGCCTTCCTTGGGCTTCTTGGGATCGCCGGCCTTGGGAGTACCGCCGCAACGACCTTCGCCGCATTGACCCTCCTTGGCAGCCAGCTGCATGTAGCCGCTCTGTACCTCGCTGACCGCGAAGGGGTTGGCGCCGGCGTCTGTTGCCGCGGCCACGTTGCTGGCGGCCAGCGTTGCAACAAAAGCGGTACTCGCGGCAAGCGAGATGGGCTTGATGAATTTCTTGGACATTGGATATTGCCTCCATAGCGTTAAATAAGGGTCGAACCGTCGGGCCCGTTGTTGTAATGGGTGTAGAACTCGACTACCTGTTCTCGTCACCTGCGGCTTATGACAGGGGCCCGGCGGCAAAGTTTCACAGAAATGTGGCGTGAAATCTTCACCTTTTCGTAAATTACCGCGCAATTCGTGACCATTTGCACATTCTGCCCGCCACGGGAGCTTCGTGTGTCACCCTGGTCACTTTAGGCCGGGGTAGCGATGAGACGCTTCAGGCAGGCCAGGTAGGCCTCCTCGCTGGGCAGGGTATTTTCCCGCTGGGCCTGCCAGAGCATCTCGCCGAGGCATTCCATCATGCGGTGTTCGACCTCGTGGGGCTCGGAATATTTCTTGATAAGTGACTGATAAATTGAGACTATTCCCGCCGGCCGCTGGGTGCTGAGCTGTTCGTGGATGGCGATGTGCATGGCCATGTGCAGGAAGGGATTGGTTTCCCCCTGCTCCGGGAGGTAGTCGCGATCCAGCGCCCCGTCCTCGTTCTCGAGCAGGCCGTGGTATTCCGGGTGCTGGCCGATGATGGTGGCGATGACCTGCTCCAGGGGTTCCATGGGCGCCTGCTCGCGGGCCTTGCGCCAGGCGGTGAAGAACAGTTTGCGCAGCTCGCTGCGATCCTGACCGAACATTTTTTGACCAGTAAGCGGAGAAATGGGCACCTTAGCCGAAGCGGGATGCCTTTTCCAGATGGCCGAGTACGGAAATGATACAGGATCACCTGCCATGCAACAGGCGCATGGTGGAAAGCCTGCCGGGGGAGCATTCCATGCCTGAGCCCGAGCTGCTGGTTTCGATTTATGTCGTCGCCCTGCTGTTCTTCATCGTGGCGGCGGTGTACGCCTCGGTGGGTCTGGGCGGCGGATCATCCTACACGGCCCTGATGGCCCTCCTCGGCTTCGGTGCCCTCAGCATTCCCCTCATCTCCCTGATCCTCAACGTGCTGGTGACCACGGTGGGCAGTTATCACTTCATTCGCAACCGCCATGCCCAATGGCGCCTGATCCTGCCCTTTATTCTCTCCTCCATTCCCATGGCCTACCTCGGCGGCACCCTGCACCTGTCCGCGGTGGTGTTCAACTGGCTGTTGCTGGCGAGCCTGATTTTCGTCGCCGCGCGCATCTACCTGTGGCCGGAGACCGGCATGCGCCTGCATCTCGGCCCGCGCGGCAGGCTGCTCCTGTCCATCGCCGCCGGCACCATCCTCGGTCTCCTTGCCGGCATTGTCGGTATCGGCGGGGGCGTCTACCTGGTGCCGCTGATCATCGTCCTTGGTCTCGGTTCGCACAAGGAGGCCGCCGCCTGCGGCGCCATTTTCGTGTGGCTCAATTCCGTCGCCGGGCTTGCCGCGCGCCTGCAACACAATGCCATCGACCTGCTGGCCTACTGGCCGCTGATAGCCGCCGTCCTGCTGGGGGCCTTTGCCGGATCCTGGCTGGGGGCGGTGCGTCTTGCGCCGCGCAGCATGGAGCGTATCCTCGGCGTGATTATTTTGCTCGCCATCGTCGCCCTGCTGCGCAAATTGCTAGTATCATAGGCCACCCGAATCCCCAGGAAGGTGCAGACGAAAGAAGACATGAACACGCCCGACCCCTATCGAAAACCGGCGCAGATCCTGCTGCTCGCCAGCCTGCTGTTCATCATCGGCGTGGGGATCATGGCGCTGGGCGCGGAGTCGCGCGAACTGGCGCCTGACACGGCTGCCGCCACGGCTCCCACCACAACTCCAGGCAGCACCGCCGATGCGGGCGTGAAACTGGGCGTGGCATGGTACACCGGCCTGGTGCTGGCGGTACTCGGTGGGGGTGTGGCAGGGCTGCTGTTCCTGTTCCTGCTCGGCAAGCGACTCCTCGCCGACACGCCTTACCGCCTGCGTGATCGCGCCGCGGTGGTGCTGGGGCTGGCGGTCTTGCCCCCCTTCCTGTTCCTCGTGCTGCTGCTGGTACGCGGCGTGGCCGCGCTGGGCTAGCCCGCAGGCTGTCCGTGCCTGGCGGGGAAAGCAGGGCGGTTCGGGTTGGGCGTTCCCGCCTGGCGATCAGCGGACTCCTCGCCCTGCTGATCCTGCTGTCCGGTTTCCTGCTCCCCGAGGACCTGCGCATCCCGGTGGAGGGGGCGACGCCCGCCGACTGGAACCATGCCACCTTCTGGTACGCGCCCTGGGGACGCTCGGGCGTGCACAAGGGTATCGACATCTTTGCCGACGCCGGTCGCGCGGTACGCGCGGCGACGGGCGGGATCGTCCTGTACCGGGGTACGCTGGGGATGGGGGGCCGGGTGGTGATCGTGCTTGGTCCGAAATGGCGGCTGCACTATTACGCTCACCTCGGAGGTTTCGATGCCGCCGCCGGGCGTTTCGTCTCCCGCGGTACGGTGCTGGGAACGGTGGGCACCAGCGGTAATGCCGCCG
The DNA here is from genome assembly GCA_027005735.1 of Chromatiales bacterium. Lineage (GTDB taxonomy): Bacteria > Pseudomonadota > Gammaproteobacteria > CAMYNG01 > CAMYNG01 > HyVt-448. Next base: position 16,622 of record JALTLF010000090.1, read on the forward strand.
GCAAGGCGCCCCACCTGCACTACGCCATCCTCAGCCTCGTGCCCCATCCCTGGCGCTGGGACGGCGCGCCGCAGGGATGGAAGAAGATCTTCTACCTGGATCCCTCGCGCCGGCTGCTCGAGGCGGGTGCGGCGCCGTAGAACACGCGAGCACATCGGCCGCGCGCAGTTCGCCTTCTGGACAGGGATGTCGGCCTGTAATAGAGTCGTGAGCTGGCCCCGTGCCGAATGCGTGGGGTCGCAATCACGTCGCCCGTTCCTTGACCCGGGAGAGATGGCCATGACTATCGTCCAGACCCACCTGCATTGTCCGTATTGCGGCAAGGACTTCGATCTCGAACTGGAAGAGAACATGCGTGAGGACGATCTCATCGAGGAATGTCCCCTCTGCGGCAGCCCGGTGGATATTCGCCTCGTGCTCGGTGAGGATGACAAGCTCCTCAGGGCCGAGGCCCATCGCGTGGATGGCGACAGCGACGACTGAACGGTACGGCCGTTTCGTCGTATGCCCCGCTCGTGGGTGTTGCCATGCCTGCTCAAACTGGTCCTGAAACCATCGCCGCGCTGTTCGGCGCCATGCTGCTCCTTGCCATGGTGCCCAGCGTCAGCGTGCTCACCGTTTCGGCACGCGCGGCGGCCCACGGCTTTTCCCATGGACTCATGACCGCCCTCGGCATCGTCGCCGCCGATACCCTGTTCATCCTGGTTGCCGTCTACGGCCTGGCACTGTTGGCCGAGTGGATGGGCGAGCGCTTCGTGTTCATCGAGTACCTCGGTGGCGTTTACCTCATCTGGCTGGGGTGCATGTTGTGGCGTAACCGACCCGGAGCGAGGACAGGGCGGGAGGAGGGTGATGCCTCGCTGTTCGCGAGTTTCACAATCGGGTTGTTGATTACCCTTGGCGACCAGAAGGCGATCCTGTTCTACCTGGGCTTCTTTCCCGCCTTTTTCGATCTCACGCGCTTCTCCTTGCTGGACACTGCGGCGATAGTCGCCATTGCCGCCCTGTCCATTCTGCTGGCGAAACTGGTGTATGCCTGGCTGGCGGATCGCGCCGGGCGCATGCTCAGGGAAGGTCGCACGGGCGAGTGGCTGAACCGCGTCGCGGCGGTGGTCATGGTGGGAACAGGGGTATTTCTTATTGTCCGTGGCTGAGCGAACCGACAGCGTTCAGTCGAGGTTCTTGTCCTCATACTCACACAGGTCCTCGATGATGCAGGAGCCGCAGCGGGGCTTGCGTGCGAGGCAGGTATAGCGCCCGTGCAGGATCAGCCAGTGGTGGGCGTCGTGCCTGTAGCGCTCGGGCACCACTTCCAGGAGTTTCTTTTCCACTTCCAGGGGCGTCTTGCCCGGTGCGATGCCGGTACGGTTGGCGACGCGGAAGATATGTGTGTCCACCGCGATGGTGGGATGGCCGAAGGCAGTGTTGAGGATGACGTTGGCGGTCTTGCGACCCACGCCGGGCAGAGCCTCCAGCGCGGCGCGATCCTCGGGCACCTTGCTATTGTGTTTCTCCACCAGGATCCGGCAGGTCTTGATGATGTTCTTCGCCTTGGTGTTGAACAGTCCGATGGTCTTGATGTACTCCTTCAGGCCGGCCTCGCCGAGTTCCAGGATCTTCTTCGCATTGGGCGCGGCCCTGAACAGCGGGCCGGTGGCCTTGTTGACACCCTTGTCCGTGGCCTGTGCCGAAAGGATCACGGCGATGAGCAACTGGAAAGGGGTCCGGTACTTCAGTTCGGTGGTCGGTTCCGGATTGGCCTTCTTCAGGCGCCGGAAGATCTCTGC
>JALTLF010000090.1:18508-65415 GCA_027005735.1 Chromatiales bacterium
TGTTGACACCCTTGTCCGTGGCCTGTGCCGAAAGGATCACGGCGATGAGCAACTGGAAAGGGGTCCGGTACTTCAGTTCGGTGGTCGGTTCCGGATTGGCCTTCTTCAGGCGCCGGAAGATCTCTGCGATGGTTTTTTTGTTCATGCTTTATATTAACCACAGAGGGCACAGAGGACTCAGAGAAAAAATCTGGAAAAAGCACCAACATGCCGGATGCTATTGGAAATTCGCCATATTAGCCAAAAGTAGATATAACTGAGTTACGCCTTTCTCTGTGTCCTCTGTGGTTAAGATCAATGACTGGCCTGTTCAGCAAGGGTGGCGGGCAGTTTTGCACGCTCTTCGCGTTTCCTGTCGATGACGTTCTTCAGGGCGATCAGGAAGCCCAGGCCGAGGAAGGCGCCCGGCGGCAGGATGGCCAGCAGGTAACCGCGGTAGTGCTCGACGAGGACGATCTTCATGGCCCTGGCCGCCTCGCCGAACATGAGATCGAACTGCGCGAAGAGGGTGCCGAAACCGATGGCCTCGCGTACCGCGCCCAGCACCAGCAGCACGGCGGTGAAGCCCAGCCCCATGGCGAGGCCATCGAAAACGGATGGTGCCACGCGGTTGCGCGAGGCGAAGGCCTCGGCGCGGGCGATGATGGTGCAGTTGGTGACGATGAGCGGAATAAAGATCCCCAGGATCAGATACAGGTCATGGAACCAGGCGTTCATCGCCATTTCGATGGCGGTCACGACGGCGGCGATGATCATGACGAACACCGGAATGCGTACTTCCGGGCGCACCTGGTTGCGGATCAGCGAGACGATACCATTGGAGGCCATGAGGGTAATGGTGGTGGCCAGACCGAGGCCGAGGGCATTGACCACGGTATTGGTAACCGCCAGCAGGGGGCACAGGCCGAGGATCTGCACCAGCGCCGGGTTGTTGTTCCACATGCCTTCATTGAAGATGTGTCGGTAGTTCTGCTTACTCATCGGTTTTTGCCTCCGCGGGTTTGGCGAAGATCTCCTCGCGGTGCTCCCGATAATAGATCAGGGCATTGCGCACCGCCTTGACCACCGCGCGCGGCGAAATGGTCGCGCCGGTGAGCTGGTCGAAATAACCGCCGTCCTTGCGTACGCCCCATTGCTGCTCGGGCGGGTCGTCCAGAGACTTGCCGTCGAAGATATGTATCCAGTCCGACTTGCGACGGTCGATCCCGTCGCCCAGGCCGGGGGTTTCCAGGTGCCGGGTCACGCCGACGCCGGCCAGCGTGCCGTCGTAGTTGATCGCCACCAGCAGGTCGATGTTGCCGTTGTAGCCATCGGGGGCGATGGCGGTGAGGATGGCCGCCACGGCCTGTTTACCCCGGCGCGCCCGGTAGATGGCCACGGGTTCGCCGTCGATCTGCAGGAGCGGATCGCGCACGCGAATGACATCGGTGAAGAGGTCGTTGTCATGGCGCTCCGGCGGGATAAGGATATGCAGGGTGCGCAGCACCGTGGCGCGCTGGTTGGCGCGGATACGGTCTATGGTGGCGTCGTGGATCAGGCCGAGCAGGATCGTGCCGACGACGGCGAAGATGCCGAGGATGGTCGCGCCGATGACCATGTTACGCCCCAGCTTCATGACTTTTCCTCGCCAAAGACGCGTGGCTGGGTGAAGTGGTCGATGGTGGGAGCGGTCATGTTCATCAACAGGACCGCGAAGGCGATGCTGTCGGGATAGCCGCCCCAGGTGCGGATGACATAGACCAGGACTCCGATGCCGGCGCCGTAGATCAGGCGACCACGCGGCGTGGTGCTGGCGGTGACCGGATCGGTGGCGATGAAGAAGGCGCCCAGCATGGCCGCGCCGCTGAAGAGGTGGAACAGCGGCGGGGCGTAGCGTTGCTCGTTCAGCAGCCAGAAGATCAGCGCCAGTGCCGCCAGGGTGGCCAGCATGGCCACCGGGATCTGCCAGGCGATGATGCGCCGCCACATGAGCCACAGGCCGCCGGCGAGAAACAGGCCGTTGATCCACGCCCAGCCGAAGCCCGATATCCCCAGGTAGATCGCCGGGTGCGCGGCGCGGATCTCCTCGATGGACTGCTTGAGGGCAATGCCGGTACGCAGGGTGTCCAGCACCGTGGCCTGGGAGACCGCGTCGATGCTCGCCGCGTCCGGCAGCACGCCGGTAAAACTGTAGCGCAGGCTCTCGGCGAGGCCGTAGAGGCCGCCGGGCGTGGGCGGCAGCCAGGCCGTCATCTCGAAAGGAAAGGCGATGAGCAGCATGGCATAGCCGAGCATGGCGGGATTGAAGGGGTTGTAACCCAGGCCGCCGAAGAGATGCTTGCCCATGACGGTGGCGAAGGCCATGCCGAACACGGGGATCCACCAGGGCACCAGTGGCGGCATGGCAAGCGCCAGCAGCAGGGCGGTGAGCACGATGGAGCCATCGGAGATGAAAGGCTGCAGGGGACGGGCGCGCCACTTCAGCATCAGGGCCTCGGCCGCCAGCCCGGTGGCCACGGCAAGCAGCATGTTGACCAGTACGCCGGCACCGAAGTAATGGACCATGGCGGCGGCGCCGGGGATCATGGCGACCATCACCATGAGCATAACGCGGCGCACGCTGGCCTTTACCGGCAGGTGGGGGGAACTGTGCTGATGAAAGCCCTGGTTCACTCGCCGTGCTCCTCCTGCTTGCGTCCTGTCTCCGCCGTGGCCGGCGCTTCCGCGTTCGGCTCCGCGGTATTCTTCGCCGCGGCATGCTGCTCCTCGCGCCGCGCCCGGACGCGCTGCATGGCCGCCTCGATGGCGGCCTTCTTTGCATCCTCCTCGTCACCCTTGCCGGCCTGTTTCTGTTTCAGCAGTTCCTTCTTGCGCCGCTGGCGTTCTTCCTTTTCGCGCTTTTCGCGTTCCAGGCGTTCGAGGCGGAATTCGTGGCGGCGGCGCGCCAGGTCGGCCTTCTTCTTCTCGCGCTCGCGCGCCCAGATCTCGGTCTTGGCGAAACGGAAATAATGCACCAGTGGAATGTGCGAGGGACACACATAGGCACAGCAGCCGCACTCGATGCAGTCGAAGAGGTAATGGTCCTGCACCCGATCCATGTCACGGGCATGTGAATACCAGTAGAGCTGCTGCGGCAGCAGGCAGGCGGGGCAGACATCGGCGCAGGCTCCGCAACGGATGCAGGGCATCACCGGTTGACCGTTGCGGCGATGGTCGCTGGGCAGGGCGAGGATACAGTTGCTGGTCTTGACCACCGGCACGTCCTCGCCGGGCAACTGGAAACCCATCATGGGGCCGCCGAGGATCAGTTCCGCCATGGCCTCGCGCCGGCAGGCGGCCGCGTCGAGCAGGGTGGCCACGGGGGTGCCGATGGCCACTTCCAGGTTGCGCGGTTGCTCGCAGGCCTCGCCGGTGACGGTGACGAAGCGCGAGATGAGCGGCTCACCGTGGACAATGGCGCGGTACACGGCGGCGGCGGTGCCGACATTGTGGCACACGATGCCCATGCTGGCCGGCAGGCTGTTGCGCGGGATCTCCCTGCCGGTGAGGACCTTGATCAGCTGTTTCTCGCCACCGGCGGGATAGATGGTGGGGATGACGCAGATCTCGATGAAGGTGGACTCCTCGGCGGTGAGGGCCTCGCGCAGCGCCGCGATGGCCTCGGGCTTGTTGTCCTCGATGCCGATGAGGCACTGGCGCGCATGCAGGGCATGGCGCATGATCTTCAGGCCGTCGATGATCTCGCGCGGGCGTTCCTGCATCAGCCTGGCATCACAGGTGATATAGGGTTCGCACTCGGCGCCGTTGAGGATCAGGGTCTCGATGGCATGATCCTGCGCGGGGTTGAGCTTGATATGTGAGGGGAAACCCGCGCCGCCCATGCCGACGATGCCGGCATCGCGGATGCGGTTGCGCAGGGCGCTGGGGTCCAGCTTGCGGTAGTCCGCCACCGGCCTGCGTTCGCACCAACGATCCTCGCCGTCGCTTTCGATGACGATACACGGCGCGCTGAGGCCGGAGGGATGGGGTACCGGGCGCTCCTCGATGGCCACCACGCGTCCGGAAGTGGAGGCATGGACCGGCGCGCTGACATAGTCGGTGGCGCGCGCGATGCGCTGGCCCTTGAGGACCGTGTCGCCCACCGCCACCACCGGCTCGGCGGGCTCGCCGATGTGCTGGTGCAGGGGCAGCACCAGTTCCTTTGGCAGGGGCGCGCGCTCCACCGCCGCCGCCATGGACATGGACTTGTGGAACTCCAGGTGCAGTCCACCGTGGAAGTGATGCAACTTGCGCGTCACGATGCCGCTTCCTTTGCTTCTTCGTCCGTTTCCGCCGTGGCTTCTTCTTCCGGGAAGGGCCAGGTCCATTCACTCAGCTCGGTCTTCACCGGCACCATGTCGATGCAGTCCACCGGGCAGGGCGGCACGCACAGCTCGCAGCCGGTGCACTCCTCCTCGATGACGGTATGCATCTGCTTGGCCGCGCCGATGATGCAATCCACCGGGCAGGCCTGGATGCACAGGGTGCAGCCGATACATTCGGCCTCGCGGATCACCGCGACGCGCTTTTCCTTGTGTTCGCCGTGTTCCTCGTTGAGCGGCTTGGGATCGCGACCCAGCAGGTCGGCCAGCGCGAGGATCACCGTCTCACCGCCAGGCGGACACTGGTTGATGTCCGCCTCGCCGGCGGCGATGGCCTCCGCGTAGGGCCGGCAGCCGGGGTAGCCGCACTGCCCGCACTGGGTCTGTGGCAGGATGCGGTCGATCTGATCCACCACCGGGTCTTCTTCCACCTTGAAACGCACGGCGGCATAACCCAGCAGCAGGCCGAAGCCCACCGCGAGGCTGGTGATGATGAGGACCGCGGTCCACATGATCAGCCCTTGACCAGCCCGGTAAAGCCCATGAAGGCCATGGACATCAGCCCGGCGGTGATCAGGGAAATGGCCGCGCCGCGAAAGGGCGCCGGGACGTCGGCGACATTGATGCGCTCACGCATGGCGGCAAACAGGATCAACACCAGAGAGAAACCGATGGATGCACCGAAACCATAGACGGCGGATTCGACGAAACCGTGGCGGGTCTGCACATTGAGCAGCGCCACGCCGAGCACGGCGCAGTTGGTGGTGATCAGCGGCAGGAAGATCCCCAGCACCTGGTAGAGCAGGGGACTGGTCTTGCGAATGACCATCTCGGTGAACTGCACCACCACGGCGATGACAAGGATGAAACTGATGGTGCGCAGGTACTCGATGCCAAAGGGTGCGAGCAGGTACTCGTTGACCAGGTAACTGAGTACCGAGGACAGGGTCAGCACGAAGGTGGTGGCCATGGCCATGCCGGTGGCGGTTTCGAGCTTGCGCGACACGCCCATGAAGGGGCACAGGCCAAGGAACTTCACCAGGACGAAGTTGTTGACCAGAACGGTACTGACCAGTATGAGTGCGAGTTCTTTCATGGCCCCAGCCAGGTTGCGAATATCGTGTGGGCGCTACGGTCCTTACCGGCGGCAAGGCGGCGTCGATACCATCTTTTGGAATGGTAAAGAGCGGGACGGACTTATACAAGCGGGAGGGCGTGACGCGGGGCCGCGCCGGCGGGTGTTTTCGCCCGAATTTCTGCCAGTGTCGTCGTGGGTAAATGTCCCCACGACTGCGGTGTTACCGTGCGCCGCGCCTTACTTTACCTTCATGCCCGGTTGCGCGCCCTCGTCCGGGCTCAGGATCCACAGGTCCTTGCCGCCCGGGCCGGCGGCCAGCACCATGCCCTCGGAGACACCGAAGCGCATCTTGCGCGGCTTGAGGTTGGCCACCATGACGGTGAGTCGGCCCTCCAGGTCCTCGGGCGCATAGGCGCTCTTGATGCCGGCGAAGACGTTGCGCGTCTCGCCGCCGAGGTCGAGGGTCAGGCGCAGCAGCTTGTCGGCGCCCTCCACGTGCTCGGCACGCACGATACGCGCCACGCGCAGGTCGAGCTTCGCGAAGTCGTCGAAGTCGATCTCCGGCGCGATGGGATCGTCATGCAGGGGGCCGCTGGCGGGGGAGGCGCTGTCGTCCCGGGCGGCGAGGTCGTCTTTCGAGGCATCTACCATGGCGTCGATCCTGTCCTTCTCGATACGGGTCATGAGGGGCTTGAACTTGTTGATTTCGTGATCCACCAGCGGCGTGGCGACGGCGGCCCAGTCCAGCGGGGCGATGTTGAGGAAGGCCTCGCTCTTCTCCGCCAGCACCGGCAGTACCGGCTTGAGGTAGGCGATGAGGATGCGATAGAGGTTGATGCCGGTGGAGCAGATGTCCTGCAACTCGCCATCGCGGCCTTCTTCTTTGGCGATCACCCAGGGTTTCTTCTCGTCGATGTACTGGTTGGCCTGGTCGGCCAACGCCATGATCTCGCGCATGGCATGGCCGAACTCGCGTTGCTCGTACAACGCGGCGATGGCCTCGCCACGCGCGGCGAAGCTGTCGATGAGCGCGGCCTCGCTCAGTGAAGCAGAGAGGCGGCCGCCGAAACGCTTCCTGATGAAACCGGCGCAACGACTGGCGATGTTGACCACCTTGCCGACGAGATCGGAATTGACGCGCTGCATGAAGTCCTCGAGGTTGAGGTCGAGATCGTCGATGCCGCTGCCCAGCTTGGCGGCGTAGTAATAGCGCAGGTACTCGGCGTCGAGGTGCTCGAGGTAGGTGCGCGCCATGATGAAGGTGCCGCGCGACTTGGACATCTTCTGGCCGTTGACGGTGAGAAAGCCGTGGCAGAACACCGCGCTCGGCAGGCGAAAGCCCGCGCCCCTGAGCATCGCCGGCCAGAACAGGGTGTGGAAATAGGCGATGTCCTTGCCGATGAAGTGGTACAGCTCGGTCCCGCTGTCGGCGCCCCACCAGGCATCGAAGTCGAGGTCGGCGCGGCGCGCGCAGAGATTGCGGAAGCTCGCCATGTAGCCGATGGGGGCGTCCAGCCAGACGTAGAAATACTTGCCCGGCGCGTCGGGGATCTCGAAGCCGAAGTAGGGCGCGTCACGGGTGATGTCCCAGGGCCTGAGGCCGGAATCAAGCCACTCGTTGAGCTTGTGGCGGATCTCCGGCTGCATGTGATCGCCGGCGGTCCATTCCTTGAGCATGGCCTCGAAGTCGCCCAGCTCGAAGAAGAAATGCTCGGTTTCCTTTTCCACCGGCGTGGCGCCGGAGATGGCCGATACCGGGTCGATGAGATCGGTGGGCGCGTAGGTGGCGCCGCAGTGCTCGCAACTGTCGCCGTACTGGTCCGGGGTCTTGCAACGCGGGCAGCTGCCCTTGATGAAGCGGTCCGGCAGGAACATCTTTTCCTCGGGATCGAAGGCCTGTTTGATGCTGCGCGTGCTGATGTGCCCGCCCTCGCGCAGGCGCGTATAGATCAGCATGGCCAGCTCGCGGTTTTCCTCCGAGTGGGTGGAATGGAAGTTGTCGAAGCCGATGTGGAAGTCGGCAAAATCGGCGCGGTGTTCCTCGCCCACGCGCGCGATGAGTTCCTCGGGGGTGATGCCCTCGCGCTGGGCGCGCAGCATGATGGGCGTGCCGTGGGCGTCGTCGGCGCACACGTAGAGGCACTGGTGGCCGCGCAGCTTCTGGAAGCGCACCCAGATGTCGGTCTGGATGTACTCCACCAGGTGGCCGAGGTGAATGGCGCCGTTGGCGTAGGGCAGGGCGCTGGTGACGAGGATCTGGCGTGGCTGTGTCATTGATTTCGCAGGGCTAACCTATATATATGCCGGTAGCGGCCGTACCCCCGCGGGCGGTGGCGAGGCAGGGTGGGCCGGAAAGGGCGTACTTTACAGCACGCCGGGAGTAAAAATCGACCACGCGCCTGATTTTTCAGGACAAATCAGGAAACCGGGCCCCACCCGGGCTTAATACCTGACTTTTTTTGTGCGATATGGTGACACACCGGGTGTTTGGTGTACCATACGCACCCCGCGTGCCCCGTGGCACGAGACAGATTCATACAGCAGTGAGGCAGAAGTAATGGCGGACGTCACCCCGACACAGGTTGAAGAAGCACTCAAGGGCTACATCGATCCCTATCTGGAACAGGACCTGGTGAGCGCCAAGGTCATCAAGGACATCACGGTCGACGGCGACAAGGCCGGCATCAAGGTGGTGCTCGGCTATCCGGCCGCCGGCTACGTGGAGGAAATGGCCGCGAAGCTGAAAGAGAAGGTCGAGGGCGTCGAGGGCATCAACAGCGCCGAGGTCAGCATCGAGACGAAGATCCGCGCCCACCAGGTGCAAAAGGGCGTCAACCACATCGACGGCGTGAAGAACATCATTGCCGTGGCCTCCGGCAAGGGCGGCGTGGGCAAGTCCACCACCTCCGTGAACCTGGCGCTGGCGCTGGCCGCCGAGGGCGCCACCGTGGGCCTGCTGGACGCCGATATCTACGGCCCGTCCCAGCCGCGCATGCTGGGCGCCCACCAGCAGCCGGAATCGAAGGACGGCAGCTCGCTGGAGCCCATCATGGCCCACGGCATCCAGTCCATGTCCATCGGCTACCTCATCGACGAGGAGACCCCCATGATCTGGCGCGGCCCCATGGTCACCCAGGCCCTGGAGCAGTTGCTCAACGACACCCAGTGGCAGGACGTGGACTACCTCATCGTCGACCTGCCGCCGGGCACCGGCGACACCCAGCTGACCCTCGCCCAGCGCGTGCCGGTCTCCGGCGCGGTGATCGTCACCACGCCGCAGGACATCGCCCTGCTGGACGCGCGCAAGGGCCTGAAGATGTTCCAGAAGGTGGATGTGCCCGTGCTCGGCGTCATCGAGAACATGTCCATCCACATCTGCTCCAAGTGCGGTCACGAAGAACACATCTTCGGCAAGGGGGGCGGCGAGGCCATGTCCGAGCAGTACGACGTGGACCTGCTGGGCGCCCTGCCGCTGGACATCACCATCCGCGAGCAGGCCGACAGCGGCGAGCCCACCGTGGCCAGCGATCCGGACTCCCGCATCGCCCAGATCTACCGCGATATTGCCCGCCGCACCGCGGCCAAGCTGTCCTTGCGGGAGAAGGATCTGAGCGCCGCGTTCCCCAAGATCGTCATTCAGAACAACTGACACGGTGTCTTTCGCGCCCTGGTGGCGTCGTAGGAGCCGCGCCTTTTATGCCCTCACCTGCACGGGCGTGAAGGCACGGATCCTGAAACAACGGTCCCCCCGCCCTCGGGGCGGCGCCGCCATGGATGGCGGTGGTAGAGCGAAGCAGGACGCCCGAGCCGAAGGGACAGGGGGCGGGGATCTGATTCTCTCCACTAGATGCCGGGCTCCCATTCGCGCCTCACGGCGACTGCAATTTCGTGCCCGGTTGCATCACCGTGGCCAGGCGCTCCGGGCTCCGACGCTGCGCGAGTCGCCCTTCGCACCTGATCCACGGCGGTGAACAGTTCAGTGGACACCCCCCTGGCGGCGATACGAGGCCCGGCTATCGCGCCGGGGGTGCCGTTCCCCGCGGCGCGGCAAAATCGGTCCCCTCTCCCTCAGGGAGAGGGAAAGGGTGAGGGGATATATTTCGCCAGGTGAGGCGCCAAAACCATTCGAGATCGCCGCATACTGTCTTTTACCGTATGAACGGAAGTACGGTTACCCCTGCCCTCGCTACTCGCCACTGGCCCCTCGCCCCTCGTATTTGTTAGCATCCCCTGCCTGAGCACACGCGCGAGGGTGAGGCAGTGAGCATCAAGTCCGACAAATGGATCCGCCGCATGGCCGAGAACGAGGGCATGATCGAGCCCTTCGAGCCCGGCCAGGTGCGCGAGAACGGCAACGGCCGCATCGTTTCCTACGGCACATCCAGCTACGGCTACGACGTGCGCTGCGCGGACGAGTTCAAGATCTTCACCAACATCAACTCCGCGGTGGTGGATCCCAAGAATTTCGACGGCGGCAGTTTCGTCGATTTCAAGGGCGAGGTGTGCATCATCCCGCCCAATTCCTTCGCCCTGGCGCGCACCGTGGAGTTCTTCCGCATCCCGCGCAGCGTGCTCACCGTCTGCCTCGGCAAGTCCACCTATGCACGCTGCGGCATCATCGTCAACGTCACGCCGCTGGAGCCCGAGTGGGAGGGCCACGTGACCCTGGAATTCTCCAACACCACCCCCCTGCCGGCGAAGATCTACGCCAACGAGGGCGTGGCCCAGATGCTGTTCTTCGAATCCGACGAGGTCTGCGAGACCTCATACCGCGACCGCGGCGGCAAGTACCAGGGCCAGACCGGCGTCACCCTGCCCAAGACATAAAGGTACGCGTGGAGAGGGGCGAGCAGCGAGGCAAACCGCCTCCACGTCATTTCGGGGGGGCTGCGCGGAGGGGTGGCCCGGGATCCGGCGGAATACCCGACGGATTCCCGCCCTCCGCGTACCTGATGTGACCTGGCGTCGCGTGGCGTTCTTCGCGTCCTTTGCGGTTGTTCTTTTCCGTCATTCAGGGGACAACGGCCGCCGTCGGGTCTCCCATCCTTTTTCCACCCCACCTACCCGGTAAATGATTCTCCGTGGCGGCCGCTAAATGGGGCTGTATGGATGGCCATTCGCCTGCCGGAAATCGGGCAGGCCGCAACGACAGAGAGGGAACCGGTCCATGAGCGCGAGTGCACGCACGATCCTGGTAGTGGATGACGTCGACGAGAATTGCGAGATCCTTCAGCGGCGCCTGGAAAAGGCGGGCTATGTCGTGGAGACGGCCCGCAACGGCAAGGAGGGGCTGGAGCGCCTGCGCCGGGGTCGCATCGACGCGGTGCTGCTGGACATCAGCATGCCGGTGATGGACGGGGTGACCATGCTTGGCCAGATCCAGGGGGATCCCTGCTTCAGCCATACTCCGGTGGTGATGCTCACCGCCGCCGAGGATCTCGACACCGCGCTGGTCTGCCTGCGCGAGGGCGCGGCGGGCTACCTCACCAAGCCCTTCAACATGGAGCAGATCCGCACCCAGCTGGACAACTGTTTCGCCGAGGGAGCGGGCCATCAGGCAGCGGGATGAAATCGGTAACGCCTGGCGTGCCTTTGAGGCATAGCAGAAAACCAGATGCAACCACGGGGGGCACGGGGATCACGGGGGAGTTCCTTTTGCTCGTCATTGCAGGCGACGCCATGCGGGCATGGCGAAGACCCGGGATCCAAGGGCCTGGTCTGCCTCATTCTCATTTCATGGATTTCCGCCTTTGCGGGAACAATAACAATGATACCCTTTCGGTTGTCTACCACTCGGAAATCAGGTTATTTCAAAAAAACCAGCACGTAATTTCCCCGTGTGCCCCGTGGCCAACATGATTTTCCTCCGTGTCCTCAGTGGTTAGCATGAGGCCGCATCATTCCTCGTCCTCGTCTTCCACGCGCTCGATGAGCCGGTGGTTGTAGCGGCGCAGCTCGAAGGCGGTGACGCGGTCGTTCTTGCGCCGCTCCACGCGCACCGGCAGGTAGTCCAGCGAAGGCGCGACCCACAGGGTGAAGCGCTCGGGGCGCTCGTTGGGGATCTGCTCGATGCGCAGCACGTCCAGGCTGCCATCGCGCAGTTTCCAGTGTTCCAGCCCCCTCCGCCGGAAGGCGTATTCCTGCAGGCCGTCCTTCAGTGCCAGGGTGAAGTTGACGTACTTCCTGCCGCGGCGCAGTTGCAGCATGAGGTCGATCTGGAAACCCAGCAGGTCGGCGACATCGCCCGGCAATTCGTATTCCTCGCCGCTGTGCATGTAACGGGTCACATCCCCGCGCCAGTCGAAGACCACGTCGAAGTGTTCTTCCTCGCTGCCGCCGGTCTTGTCGTAGCGATAGCGCAGGGGGCGCAGTCCTTTGCGCCTGAGAATGAAGGTACTGGTCTCGTGGATGTGGTCGGAGACGAACCAGGAAAAGGGCGGTGTGGCATAGGCATGGGAGCGAAACTGGCGACGGCCGTCCGGCAGGGTGACGAGACGGCGCTCGGCGATGCCCACCTCGTTGCCGTCACGGAACAGGGCGTAGTCGGCGCTGAAGTTGGCCAGCGCCGCCGCGGCGTGCGCGCCCTCATCCGGCGCGGCGATGGCGGTGGCGAACAGCGACAGGCACAACAGTCCCGCCGTGGCGCGTCTCAGGCGGCGGGCAGGTCGAGCTGTTGTTGTTCCGGCGTGGCGGGCTGGTCGTTCCATAGAGTGAGATTGTTCTCCGTATCCATGCGCACGGTACCCTGCGCGATCAATGTTAACGCGCGCGGGTAGAGAAGGTGTTCCGCCGCGTGCACCCGCTGCGCCAGGCGCTCGGGGGTGTCGCCCGCTTTCACCGGCACGCGCGCCTGCAGGATGATGGGGCCGTCGTCCAGCGCCGGCGTGACGAAGTGTACCGTGGCGCCGCTCTCGCGCTCACCGGCGGCCAGCACGCGCGCATGGGTATTGAGTCCCTTGTATTTTGGCAACAGGGAGGGGTGAATGTTCACCAGCCGGCCGCGGTAGTGGTTCACGAATTCGTCGGTGAGGATGCGCATGAAGCCGGCCAGCACCACCAGCGCATTGGGGCCGCCGTACTCGTCGATGGCCGTGGCGAGGGCGCCATCGAAATCGGCGCGGTCGGCGTGGTCGTGGTGATCGATGACCCGCGTGGGGATCCCGGCGGCGCGTGCGCGCGCCAGGCCGTAGGCCTCGGGGCGGTTGCTCACCACCAGGCGGATGTCCAGCGGCAGCCGTTGCTCGCGCGTGGCGTCGATGATGGCCTGCAGGTTGGAACCGTTTCCGGAGATGAGAACGACGACGGGCAGGGCCTCGGCCATGGCGGCAGGCGGTCTCAGGCGATGTGGACGACGGGGGCCGCGTCCGTCGCCTCGCCGGCCTCGATGCGGCCGATGACCCGCGCCTCCTCGCCGTGTTTCGCCAGCAGGGCGAGGGTGTCGTCCACCGCGCCGGCGGCCACCGCCAGCACCATGCCGATGCCGCAGTTGAAGGTGCGATACATTTCCTCCGCGGCGATGTTGCCGGCCTCCTGCAGCCAGTCGAAGATCGCCGGGCGCGGCCAGCTCGCCGCATCGAGGCGCGCCACCGTGCCCGCGGGCATGACGCGCGGCAGGTTCTCCAGCAGACCGCCGCCGGTGATGTGCGCCAGGGCGTGCACCTCCACCTGTTCGAGCAGGGCCAGCAGGGGCCGCACGTAGATGCGCGTGGGGGCGAGGAGGCGCTCGATGAGGGTGGCGCCGTCGAAGGCATCGTCGAGGCCCGCGCCGCTCACTTCGACGACCTTGCGGATGAGCGAGTAGCCGTTGGAGTGGGGGCCACTGGCGGCAAGGCCGATGAGGGTGTCGCCGGCGGCCACCTTGCTGCCGTCGATGATGCGATCCTTTTCCACGATGCCGACGCAGAAGCCGGCCAGATCGTAGTCCTCGCCCTCGTACATGCCCGGCATCTCCGCGGTCTCGCCGCCGATGAGGGCGCAGCCTGCCTGCTCGCAGCCATCGGCGATGCCTTTCACCACCGCCTCGGCGGTATCCAGCGCGAGGTGTGCGGTGGCGTAGTAGTCGAGGAAGAACAGGGGTTCGGCGCCCTGCACGATGAGGTCGTTGACGCACATGGCCACCAGATCGATGCCGATGGTGTCGTGGCGTCCGCTCTGAATGGCCAGGCGCAGCTTGGTGCCCACGCCGTCGGTGCCGGAGACCAGCACCGGCCGGCGGTAGCGTTCCAGCGGCAGCTCGAACAGCGCGCCGAAGCCGCCCAGCCCGGCCATGACCTCGGGGCGGCGGGTGCGCGCGGCATGGGGCCTGATGCGATCCACCAGCGCGTTGCCGGCATCGATATCGACGCCTGCGTCGCGGTAGCTGAGGGAAACCGGTGTCTTGCGCTCACCCGGGTCCTGTTTGCTGGACAATGGCCTGCTCCTGAAATTCAATGCACCGGCATGCGCCGGTGAAAACAGTCGAGCCGGCCGGGGCCGGCGGGGGACCGGCACCGACCCGTGGGTCGTCCGGCAGGAGGCGCTAGTTTAGCAAGTCGCCCGCGGCCGCGAAATGCGGCGTGATGCCCACATGCCGTGGCGGCGGGCGGGTATGGTATGTTAGGCACGCAATTCACAGGCCCGAAGGAGAAGGCAACGCCATGAAGAACTGGCTGGGAGCAGCTTTACTGCTGGTATCGATCGTCGTCGCGGCCCCGGCGGGGGCGGTGGAAGTCCGCGGCCTCTACCAGGCCGAGGTGCCGGTACTGGGGCAGGGGCGCGAGGAGCGCAACGACGCCATCCAGAAGGCCTTCACCGAGGTGCTGGTACGCATTTCGGGACGCGGCGCCATCGGCACCGTGCCGGGGCTGGCGGAACGCATTCCCCAGGCCAACCGCTACGTGCAGCAGTACCGCTACCGCGCCATCACGCCGTCGCCGGCGCAGCCGCCCGCCCCCGCCGAGCCGGTGCCCACGCAGATCCTCGTGGTGCGCTTCAATGCCCGGGGGGTCAATCGCCTGTTGCGCGAGTTCGGCCTGCCGGTGTGGGGCGCCACGCGTCCGGCCACCCTCGTGTGGCTGGTGGTGGACGAGCAGGGCCGGCGTCGCATCCTCAGCAACGACATGCAGCACCCGGTGCGCGAGCTTCTCGAGACGCGCGCCCGTCGGCGCGGCCTGCCGCTGCAACTGCCGCTCTACGACCTGCAGGACCGCGCCGCGGTGCGCGTCAGCGACGTGTGGGGCAATTTCGAGGACACCCTCCTGCAGGCCTCCACGCGCTACCAGACCGAGGCGGTGCTGGTGGGGCGCGTGTACCGGGGCTTCGGCGGCGTGTGGAATGCCCGCTGGACGCTCTACAGCGGCGGCCAGCGCCAGGACTGGGAGTTTCGCAGTCTGGAACTCCCCGAGGTGGTGCTGCCCGGCGTGGACCAGACCGCCGAGACGCTGGCCGCACGTTTCGCCCAGGTCAACCACGACCGCGCCGGCAACGATCTCACCCTCGCCGTCTCCGGCCTGCGCACCCTGGCCGACTATCGCCGCGTGGTGACTTACCTGGAGAAGCTCAGCGACGTGGAAAAGGTGCAGCCCGTCCTCCTCGAGGCCGAACGCGCCACCTTCCACCTGCGCGTGCGCAGCGGGCGTCTCGCCGTGGCCCAGGCCATCTCCCTGGGTGACGTGCTCACCACCGAGATCGTCGGCACGCCCGCTGGCCCGACGCCGGGCGGCGTCACCGATCCCGACCCGCGGCGCGTGGCCGTGATCCCGGACCTGAGTTACCGGCTCATCCCGTGACCCTGCGCGACCTGCCCAACCTGATCAGCATCCTGCGCATCCTGCTGGTTGCGCCGGTGGCGATCATGTTGATGGACAGGGATTACCTGATGGCCCTGATCCTGTTCCTCGTCGCCGGGATCTCCGATGGCATCGACGGTTACCTGGCGCGGCGGCTCAACTGCCGCACGCGGCTGGGCGCCTTCCTCGATCCCTTCGCCGACAAGCTGCTCATGCTGGTGTGTTACCTGTCGCTGGGCTGGCTCGGCGAGCTGCCCATCTGGCTGGTGGGGGCGGTCATCGGGCGGGATATTCTC
This sequence comes from Chromatiales bacterium, assembly GCA_027005735.1. Classification (GTDB taxonomy): domain Bacteria; phylum Pseudomonadota; class Gammaproteobacteria; order CAMYNG01; family CAMYNG01; genus HyVt-448. The sequence continues at coordinate 33,990 of JALTLF010000090.1, forward strand.
ATCGTCGCCGGCGCGGCCTTCTATCACTACCTGGTGGAGCACATGGAGATCCGCCCCAGCCGGCTGAGCAAGCTCAACACCGTCTTGCAGATCCTGCTGGTGGTGGTGGTGCTGATGGCGCTGGCCGGCGCGCCGCTGCCCGCGCTGTTCGTGCAGGGCATGATCTGGGCGGTGCTGGCCACCACCGTGGCAAGCGGCGTGGGTTACCTGCTGGAATGGCTGCATCTCACCTCCGCGGCCCTGCGCGAGAACATGGAAAAGGAAAATCGCCATGACTGATACCGGCAAGCTGGCGGCTCTCGCCGCCTTCGTCGTCACCCTGGTGCTGCTCTACCTGCTGGCGCCCATTCTCACGCCCTTCATGGTGGCGGCGGTGCTCGCCTACATGGGCGACCCGCTGGTGGACCGCCTCGAGGCCTGGAAGCTGTCGCGCACCTGGGCGGTGGTGGTGGTGTTTCTCGGCCTCAGCCTCGTCGCCCTGGTCCTGCTGCTCATCCTGGTGCCCATGCTCTACCGCCAGGTGGGCCTGCTGGTGGAAAAGATCCCCGCCTTCATCGACTGGCTTCAGCACGTTGCCCTGCCGTGGCTGGGCGCGCGCCTGGGCATGGATATCACGCTGGACCTGGCCGAGCTCAAGGCCAGCCTGCAGGGCGACTGGCAGCAGGCGGGCTCGGTGATGGGCACGGTGCTGGCGACGGTGAGCCGCTCGGGGCTGGCGCTGGCGGGCTGGCTGGCCAACCTGCTGCTGGTGCCGGTGGTGACCTTCTACCTGTTGCGCGACTGGGACATCCTCGTGGCGCGTATCCGCGATCTGCTGCCGCGGCGCATGGAGCCGGTGGTGAGCAAGCTGGCGAAGGAATCCGACGAGGTGCTGGGGGCCTTCTTCCGCGGCCAGTTGCTGGTGATGCTGGCGCTGGCGGCGGTCTATGCCATCGGTCTCTGGCTCGTCGGCCTCGATCTCGCCCTGCTCATCGGCCTGCTCGCCGGGCTGGTGAGCTTCGTCCCCTACCTGGGGTTCATCGTCGGTATCGTGGCGGCGGCCATCGCCGCGCTGATGCAGTTCCAGGATCCCACCATGCTCGCCTGGGTCGCGCTGGTCTTCGGCATCGGCCAGGCGCTGGAAGGCATGGTGCTCACGCCGCTGCTGGTGGGGGATCGCATCGGCCTGCACCCGGTGGCGGTGATCTTCGCCGTGCTCGCCGGGGGACAGCTGTTCGGTTTCCTCGGCGTGTTGCTGGCCCTGCCGGTGGGCGCGGTGATCGTCGTGCTGCTGCGCCACGTCCACGACGAGTACCTGCGCAGCACCCTCTATGCGGGCGATACGAAGTCCGGATGATGCCGACACCGCGACAACTGGCGCTGGACATCGGCCTGCGCGACAGCGCGCGCTTCGAGAACTACGCCGTGGGCGCCAACGCCGCGGCCGTGGCCTGCCTGCGGGCCGCCGACGAGCCCTTCGTCTATCTCGCCGGGGCGCCGGCCACCGGCCGGACCCATCTCCTGCAGGCGGCCTGTCACGCCGCCGGGCGCGATGCGGTGTATGTGCCCCTCGACCAGCACGCGGATCTCGCCCCGGCCATGCTCGAGGGGCTGGAACACTACCCGCTGGTGTGTCTCGACGACGTGGACGCGGTGGCGGGCGAGGCGGACTGGGAGACGGCCCTGTTCCATCTCTACAACCGCGTGCGCGAGGCGGGCGGGAGGCTGCTGGTCGCCGCCGCCGAGGTGCCCAACGCGGCGGGCTTCGCGCTGGCGGATCTGCGTTCGCGCCTGGGCTGGGGACCGGTGTTCCGGCTGAAGCCCCTCGCCGACGCCGATCGCCTCGGCGCCCTGCAACAGCGCGCGCGCTATCGCGGCCTCGACCTGCCCGACGAGGTGGGGGAATACCTCCTGCGCCGCAGCCCCCGCGACATGGCCAGCCTGTTCGCCCTGCTGGAACGCCTCGACCGGGCCTCGCTGGCGGCCCAGCGCCGCCTCACCATCCCGTTCGTCCGGACGCTTATGGAGTAGCCCTGTGTGGGAGAAACCTCTAACCACAGAGGGCGCAGAGGACACAGAGAAAAACAAAAATAAACCACGGGGACACGGGGAAAACATCTCGGTCATTTTGTGCGAACCCTGCCGTGAATTTGGGCGGTGCCGCGCCTTTTCATGCAAGCAGTCAGGGAAAGCCTGTTCCCTGATCTCAGGGGGTAAAACGCTCCTCCTCTGTGTCCTCCGTGGTTGATATGAATGTCATTCGGCCTTTTTGATTTCTCGCATGCGGCAACGGGTAAACAGCACGCAGCCGGTGAACAGCACCAGGCTGAGGGCGATCTCGGTGAGGGCGAAGGCGCGCTCGGCCGCGTTGCCCCAGGCCTCCAGGACACCGTGGGTGAAGTAGAGCAGGGCGAGCATGCTGAGCCAGGCGTGGGTGTAGGGGCGCCCGTGCAGGACGCCGCGCAGGGCGAACAGCAGCAGGCCGATGTAGAACACCAGCGGCAGCACCACCGGCGTGTCGGCGGGGGGCGCGAGCACGGTGAACCACAGCACCAGCCAGCCCAGCAGGCCGAAGTAGCCCGCCAGCGCCGTGGCGCGGCTCAGGCGACAGCGGCTCACGCGGAGCGACCGGCGGCGAGGTGACGCGCGGTCTCGGCCACGCGGCGGCCGAGGGCGTGGGCGAGGCGTTCCTCCTCGGCGCTCAGGGCCCGGTCGGCCTCGGGGCCCGCCACGTGGCTGGCGCCGTAGGGGCTGCCGCCGGTGGTGGTGCTGAGGAGATCGGTCTCCGCGTAGGGCAGGCCCACCAGCAACATGCCGTGGTGGAGCAGGGGCAGCATCATGGAGAGCAGGGTGCTCTCCTGGCCGCCATGCAGGGAGGCGGTGGAGGTGAAGACCCCGGCGGGCTTGCCGGCCAGGGCCCCGGCCAGCCACTGGGGGCTGGTGCCGTCGATGAAATACTTCAGTGCCGCGGCCATGTTGCCGAAGCGCGTGGGGCTGCCCAGCACCAGGCCGGCGCATTCTTCCAGGTCGGCGGTGCTGGCATAGGGCGGGCCGGCGTCGGGGATGTCGGGTTCGCTTGCCTCGCACACGGTGGACACGGCGGGCACGGTGCGCACCCGCGCGGCCATGCCGGGCACGCCGTCGATACCGTGGGCCACGTGTTGCGCCAGGGCGGCGGTATTGCCGTGGCGGCTGTAGTAGAGCACCAGGATCTCGTTGCTCATTTGATCAGCTCCAGGACTCGCTCCGGCGGGCGTCCGATGACGGCGGCCTCACCCACGACGACGATGGGACGCTCGATGAGAATGGGGTGTTTCACCATCGCCGCGATGAGCGCCGCCTCGTCGAGGGCGGGGTCGTCGAGGCCGTTGTCGCGAAAGGCCGCCTCGCCGCGGCGCAGCAGCTCACGCGCGCCGATGCCGAGTCGCCGGAGCAGCCCGCGCAGGGTATCGGTGTCGGGCGGGGTATCCAGGTAGCGGATCACCTCGGTATCGACGCCGTGATCCTCCAGCAATTGCAGGGTGGCGCGGGACTTGGAACAACGCGGGTTGTGGTAGATGCGGGCTTTCATGGCGGCGTTTCCGGTTTCCTGGATGACTGGCAACGAGGCGCTATTCTAACGGCTGTTTTCTTGACAGCCTACAGGGCTGGTGCTAGTTTCGCAGGCGGGAGGGGACGCCGTTTCTACCGTGAAATCTCTTTTAATTTCATGCAGTTGAACAAACAGTCCTGGCGTTTCACCGGTCGCCTCGCCATCGGGGCGGGATTTTTGTGGCTGGCGGCCTGCGCCACGCCGCCACCGGTTCAGGAAATGAGCAACGCGCGCCAGGCCCTGCAGGCCGCCGAGATCGCCGACGCGGTCCACCTGGCGCCACGGGATTTCCAGCGAGCCCGGCAGCTGCTCGACCGTGCCAGCGATTCCCTCGCCCGGGGGGAGTACGAGCAGGCGCGCAGCTTCGCCGTGGAGGCCCGCATGGTGGCGTGGCGAGCCCATGAAATGGCCGTCAGCCATGCGCCGGGCGAGCGTTAAATGGCCGCCCTGTCCGGTGTTTCCTTGACAGTATCGGCGCTGCGGTGATAGTTTGGACGACACGCGGTTCCACCACCCAGAAGCGCTCTGTTTGGCTTTAGAAAACATATACTTAGAAGAATCCACCAGAAATCACTTTCCGGAGTCTATACAAAATGAAAATAATTCATCCGTTGAAATCGTTTGCGACCTTGCTGCTGGTGGCCGTTCTGGCCGCGGGCTGCGCCTCGGACGGTGACGGCGACAACGCGGGGATCACGGCGGAAGAGGCCATTGCGGCGGCCAAGGCGGCCAACGCCAAGGCCAAGGCTGAAGGCGTCGAATGGCGCGATACCGGCAAGATCATCAAGAAGGCCGAAGCGGCCCTGGCCGACGGTGATTCCGCCAAGGCCATCAAGCTGGCCAACCGGGCACGCCGCCAGGCGGAGATGGCCGTGGAGCAGAAGTACCGCGAACTGCGCCGCCTCAAGGCCCTGGGGATCATCGACGGCCACATGCCCATGCAGGAACACATGCAGCAACACCATGGCGGCGCGGATCGCTACCAGGTGGTCAAGGGCGACAACCTCTGGGATATCTCCGGACGCAGTGACATCTATGCCAACCCCTACCAGTGGCCCCTGATCTACCGTGCCAACCAGGGCCAGATCAAGGACGCCGATCTGATCTACCCCGGCCAGACGCTGGACATTCAGCGCAATGCCTCGGCCGCCGAGGTCAACGCCGCCATCGCCCACGCGAAGAATCGTGGCGCATGGTCGCTGGGCGTGGTTGAGGACACCGACCGGGCCTACCTGGCGCAGTAAGTGTTCCGAGCGACAACCGAAGTCGAAAAGGGCCCCGTTGGGGCCCTTTTCATTTAGCCCCGCCCTGGAGCGAAATACCATTCGTACGGGGATGTCGGGATGACGCTGCCAGCCCGTCTGCAGGATCTGCTGCGAGGTGTCATCGCCGGCCTGCCGACGCTGCCGGCGCGCCTCGGGCGCGGTCTGCGCGCTCTCGGCCGCTTCGTCTGGCTGGTGGGGGATCAGTATTTCCGCATTCGCGGGCCGCGTATTGCCGCGGCGCTCACCTTCACCACCCTGCTGGCGCTGGTGCCCCTGCTGACGGTGGCCTTTGCCTTCTTCAGTCGCTATCCCTTTTTCGAGGAAATCCTGCGCGTGGCGCAGGATACCCTGTTCGACCTTCTGACACCGAGCGCCGGGCTGGAGGTGCGCGAACAGGTCACGCACTTCGTGCAGGCCACGCAGCGCCTGACCTCGCTCGGTCTGGCCGTGCTGGTGGTGAGCGCCCTGACCACGCTCAATACCATCGACGCGGCCTTCAACGACATCTGGCACGTGAACCGCACGCGCAACGTGTTCACCACCCTCATCGCCTACGTGACGGTGCTGTTTCTCGGCCCGCTGCTGCTCGGTATCAGCATCAGCTTGACCACCTATATCTTCTCACTGCCGGATGTCCATGACTTCGCCACCCGCGGCCCGCTGGCCGCGCTCCTGCCCTGGGTCCCGGCCCTGTCCACCTGGCTGGCCTTTACCCTCATGTACAAGTGGGTGCCCAACACGCGCGTGCTGTGGCGCCATGCCCTCGCCGGCGGCCTGCTGGCCATGGTGCTGTTCGAGCTCTCCAAGCGCGGCTTCGCCCTCTACCTGTCCTGGTTCCCCTCCTACCAGGTGGTCTACGGGGCGGTCGCCATGATCCCCCTGTTGCTGCTGTGGATGTTCATTTCCTGGACGGTGGTCCTGCTCGGCGCGCAGACGGCGCACTGCCTGTCCTTCTTCCGCTGGTCGGCACGCGGGGACGGCGAAGGCGTACGCCACCTGCCGGCGGACATCGCCGCGCGCCTGCTGGGCCTGCTCTATGCCGCCGGGACGGAAGGGGTGAGCGCCGCGCAACTGGTGCGCCAGGGCATCGACACCGACACGGAGACCCTGGTCCTGCTGCTGGAACGTCTGCAGGAAGAAGGCCTGGTGGACACCAACGAGCAGGGGGCCTGGCTGTGGAACCACGGTAATGGCCGCCTGTCGGTCAATGAGCTGCTGCACCGCTTCGAGCGCGCGGCGGCAAGGGTGCGACGCGGCCGCTAGGGCGCCCCTGTGCATATGCGTCTGTACAGGTCCCGGGGTCGGGGGTAGAAGGAGATCGGGAACTCCGGGCGATCCGGTATGATCCCGTTGGGCCGACGGTGAAGCCGTGACGGTGCCCGGGAGCGGGGAATTGTTCGTCGCCGGGATGGTCGTAAGGAGAACCGTGGTGCCGCAAGGACAGGAGAGAACATGCGTAGTCTGAAGACTTTTACTTTGTTGATGTTGCTTGTGATGAGCGGGCCGTTGCCGGCCGCGGAGCGCGTGGACTTCCATTTGCGGGACCTGCAGGGACAGGAGCACCGCCTGTCGGACTATCGCGGCAAGTGGGTGGTGGTGAACTTCTGGGCCACCTGGTGCCCGCCCTGCCTGGACGAGTTGCCGGAACTGGTGGATTTCCACGAGGCCTGGCAGCCGCGGGATGCCGTGGTGCTGGGGATCAACTTCGAGCAGGTGGATGGCGACTACCTGCGCGAATTCGTCGATGAATACTTTATTTCCTATCCGGTGCTGGTGCCGCAACGGGGTATCGAGCGCCTGTTCGGCCGTATCCGGGGACTGCCCACCACCTTCATCGTGTCTCCGCAGGGTGAGGTGGTACATCGTCATGTCGGCAGCGTGACACGGGAATACCTGGAGTCGGTCATTACGCAGCTGCGCGCGCGCCCCGGCCAGACCGCCTTCCTTCCCTTCGGTAACCCTGTGGAGGCACCCTGATGCGGCGCTGCCTGGCTATCCTGCTGGTGCTGGCATCCTTCCCGCTTGCCGCGCAGGCGGGGGTGGCGCGCGATCCCTACAAGTATTTCTTCAACGAGACCTGGGGTGACATGCCGGAGGAGCTGGCCAACGCTCGTGCCGCCGGCAAGAAGGCCATCATGCTGTTCTTCGAGATGGACGAATGCCCCTACTGTCATTACATGAAGACCACGGTGCTCAACCAGCCGGAGGTGCAGGAGTATTTCCGCAAACACTTCCTGCTCTTTGCCATCGACATCGAGGGTGACGTCGAGATGGTCAACTTCCGCGGCGAGACGACGACGCAGAAGGACTTTGCCTTCCGCGAGTTCCGCGTGCGCGCCACGCCGGTGATCGCCTTTTTCGATCTCGACGGCAAGCTGATCTACCGCCACATCGGCAAGACACGGGGCGTCGGCGAGTTTATGCTCATGGGTGAATATATCGCCACCGGCAAGTACCGGGAGATGCCTTTCGTGCGCTTCAAACGCCTGAAAAAGAAGGCCGCGAGACCCTGATGCCTGGGTGGGCCGTGCAGGAAACCCGGCTGGCGGGGCGCATGCTTGTGGCCATGGTACTGGTCCCCGTTCTGGCCCTGGCCGCGCCCCCCGAGACGCCTGCGCCCCTGCCGCAGCCCCTGACGCTGGAGGCGGCGCTGCGTTATGCCGATGCCGTGCACCCGGACCTGCTGGTGGCGCAGGCGGCACTGGATGCCGCCCGCGCCGAGCGCCAGGCCATCGAGGCGCGCAACGGCTTCAATCTGGATCTGGAGGCGCGCCTGCGCTGGATCGATCCCCTGCCTGTCGCCATCGACCAGTCGGTGGAAGACCATCGCCTGGCGCTCTTTTTCAGCAAGATCCTCTACGACTTCGGTTACAGCCATGCCTCGCTGGCGGCGGCGGAACACCAGGTGCGGGTACGGCAATTGCTCGGCGAGGCCGTGCGCCAGCAGCGGCGCATGGAGATCATGCGACGCTTCTTCGACGTCCTGCTCGCCGATCTGCGTTTCCTGCGCGACAACGAGGCCATGGCGATGGAATACGTCACCCTCGACAAGCTGCGCAACCAGCAGGAACTGGGACAGATCTCGGATCTCCAGGTGCTGGAGCAGGAAGCGGCCTACCAGCGCATGCGACAGCGCTGGGTGGCGACCCAGCACCGCCAGCGGCTGACGCGCAACTTCCTCGCCGTGGCCCTCAATCGCCCCGGAGACATTCCCGCCGAACTCGTGCCCCCGGCGCTGGGCCCGTGGCCGGCGCAGCTGCCGGAAGTGGAGTCGCTGCAGGCCGAGGCGCTGGAACACAATCTCGAGTTGCGCGCCCTGCGCGCCGGCCTCGAGGCCGCGCAGGAAACCCTGCTGGCGGCGGCGCAGACGCGGGGGCCGGTGCTGCGTGGCGAGGCGGCGGGCTTCGAGCAGTCGCGTGAGATCGGTTCGCGGGAGCGCTGGCGCGCGGGCGTGGTGCTGGAGTTGCCCCTGCTCGATGGCGGTGAGCGCGACGCGGCGGTGGCCCGGGCCCAGGCGGAGGTGTTTCGCCTCGAGGCGGAACTGGCGCGGCGCGAACAGGCGGTGCGGCTGGCGGTCCTGGATACCTGGATGAAACTGGACGCCCTGCGCATCCAGCGCGAGGGGGTGGAGGCGGAGCTGGACTATCGCGAGCTGTACCTGGACGAAGCGCGTTCGCTGTACGAGATGGAAGTGCGCGCGCGCCTCGGCGATGCCATGGTGCAGATCACCTCGGCCCAGCTTGCCGAGCTGGAGGCGCAGATCCAGACCGAGCTGGCCTGGGCGCAACTGGACGTGCTGCGCGGGCGCATGCCGCGGGCGGCGCGCGGGGAACGGGAATGATGCGGGAGAACAGCCAATGGGCATACACATAAGGGAGATGGTGCTGGCGCTGCCCGGCCTCCTGATGACGGTGGCCGCCGCTGCCGGGGAACTGCAGGGGCGTCTCGACTGGCACGAGCGCGTGGCGCTGAGCATGCCGGTGAGCGGTATCATTAGCGAGGTGAACGCCGAGGTGGGCGCCACCGTCGAGCAGGGGGCCCTGCTGGTGAAACTGGACCCCCGTCCCTTCCAGCTTGCCCTGCGTGCCGCGCGGGCGAAACTCAAGAGCACGAAACTCCGGCGTGACGAGGCCGAGCGTGAGCTGACGCGCGCGAAGGAGCTGTATGAGCGTACCCTGCTCTCGGATCACGACCTGCAGCTCGCCGGTATCGCCTTCGAGACCGCGGTGGCCGACTACCAGCGCGCCCTCGCGGCCCTCCGATCCGCCGAACTGGAGAGGGAATACAGCGAGCTGCATGCACCCTTCCCGGCACGGGTACTGGCGCGCAAGGCGGTGGTGGGGCAGACCGTGGCGGCCGATCTGCAGCCACCGGTGCTGTTCGTGCTCGCCGATGCCCGGCGCATGCGCGTGCGCGTGGTGGTGGACGCGGCGCAGGCCGCGGCGCTGAAGCCGGGCAGCACGGCGCGTGTTCGCGTGGCGGGCCGGACCCTGAGCGGCCGGCTGGCCTTCGTCGCCCCCGAGCCCGCCGACCCCGCCGAGCCCGGCCAGGGTGGTGAACCCCGTTACGAGGCGGTGTTCGAGTTTGCCACCGACGGCGCCAGCCTGCTGCGTGGCCAGCCGGCGACGGTGGAGTTGCCATGATCTGCCGCCGTTGCCTGGTGTCGGGACGCGTGCAGGGCGTGTTCTACCGCGCCAGCACCCGCGACCGCGCCCGGGCACTGGGGATCACCGGCCACGCGCGCAACCTGCCCGATGGCCGGGTGGAGGTCCTGGCCTGCGGCGCGGCCGAGGCCGTGGGCGAGCTCTGCGACTGGTTGTGGCAGGGGCCGACTTATGCGAAGGTAGAAGCGGTCCGGTGCGAGGAGGTGAGGCCCGATCCGCCACCGGAGGATTTTTCCACCGCCTGACAGGGAGGGACATGGCCGGTGAAACTGGGCGTGTTCAGTACCAGGTCCTATGATCGCGAATTTCTCACCCGTGAGAACGTCGCTTTCGATCATGAACTGGTCTTTTTCGAGACGCGCCTCAGCCAGGAGACCTGTTGCCTCGCCCATGGCCTGCCGGCGGTGTGCGTCTTCGTCAACGACCAGCCCGATGCCGAGGTATTGCGTATCCTCGCCGCCGGGGGTACCCGCCTGCTGGCCCTGCGTTGCGCCGGCTACAACAACGTGGATCTCGCCGCCGCCGCCGAGTGCGGTATCCGCGTGGTGCGCGTGCCGGCCTATTCCCCCCATTCCGTCGCCGAGCACACCGTCGGCCTGCTGCTGACCCTCAATCGCAAGATCCACCGCGCCTGGCAGCGCATCAAGGAAGGCAACTTTTCCCTCGAGGGGCTCATGGGCACCGAGTTGCGCGGTGCCACGGCCGGTATCGTCGGTCTCGGTCGCATTGGTAGCGCGACGGCGAAGATCCTGCTTGGCTTCGGCATGCAGGTGCTGGCCAGCGATCCCCAGCCCCAACCCGAGGCACTGGCGGCGGGGGTACGGCTGGTCGCCCTCGACGAACTCTACCGGGAGTCCGACGTCATCTCGCTGCACTGTCCCCTCAACCCGCAGACCCACCACATGATCGATGCCCGCGCCATCGACATGATGAAACCGGGCGTGTTTCTCATCAATACCAGCCGTGGCGCGGTGGTGGATACCCGCGCGCTCATCGACGGGCTCAAGGCGAGGAAGATCGGCGCCGTGGGGCTGGACGTGTACGAGCAGGAGGGCGACCTGTTCTTCGAAGACCTGTCCAACGAGATCATCCAGGACGACGTCTTCGAACGCCTGCTGACCTTTCCCAACGTGGTCATCACCGGACACCAGGGCTTTTTCACCGCCCAGGCCATGCAGGCCATCGCCCGCACCACGCTGGAGAACGTGCGCCAGTTCGAGGCAGGCGAGGAACTGGTGAATGAGCTGCGGGCCTGAGGGCAGGTGGCAGGGTTTTCCAGGGTGTTTCGCCCAGGAATTGCGCCCGTGCCCTGTGCCCCGCGACGGCTCCCGCCATGGTTCCGGAGAGAACGGCATCACAGTGCGGGCACGACGGGGATGATTTTCGCTGGCGCAGGCGTGGCTAACGCGGCACACTTTCGGTTCCATACGATGAGGGGACAAGGAGGCCATGACGCATGAGACAGATTGTTTTCGGTATCCTGCTGGGGCTGGCGCTCGTCGGGTGTTCCGGTGAGGATCCCGGTCCGGATGCGGCCCAGATCGAGGATCTCGTCGATGACGGCATGGCGCCGGGGAGCACGCAGGAGGTCGAGCTGGTCTTCGCGTTTCCCGCCGCCGATGGCGCGAAAAAGCTCTGCAAGCGTCTCAAGGCCGAGTCCTTCATCCCCGTCCTCGAGGCGGCCGGCGAGGGCATGTTGTGTCGCGCGCGGCGCAAGATGGTGCCGGAGGCGACAGTGCTGGGCGACTACCGCAGGCGCTTCGGTGCCTGGGCAAAGAGTTTTGGCGGCGAATATCAGGGCTGGTCCATTGTGGCGGCCGAATAGGAGGAGACATCCCATGAGACATCTGGTTCTGACCCTTGTACTGCTCGCCCTGTCGGCGCCGGCCCTGGCGGAGCGTTACCTGAGCACCTTCGGCTTTTCCGTGGAGATCCCGTCCCACTGGTCGGTGATGACGCGCAACGAGCTCAAGGACAATCCGGACATGCTCAATTTCGACAACGAGATCTTTGCCAATACCGATCGCGAGCTTGTGCGGCAGATGATCGAGATGGTGCGCAGCGGCAGGATCGAGGTCTATTTCAACCAGCGTACCTCCACGGAACGTTTCGCCGACAACATCAACGTCTATCGCCAACCGGGACGCATCCCCGCCAACAATGCCGAGCTTTCCCAGGCATGCCGCGCCCTTCCTGTTCAGTTGAGCCGCGCCTTTGGCCGCTCCCTGAACTTGCACGCCTGCGAGCTGCGCAAGGTCGCGGGGCTGCGCAGCCTGTATCTGGATTTCGATGGCGTGGTCGAGGGTACGCGCAGTGTTCAGTACCAGGTGGACAAGGGGAACGGGGAGGCGATCGTCTTCACCCTCACGTCCCGCGGCGATACGCTGTCGACCAACAACCGTGAGTTCGACGACATCGTTGGTTCCATGATCCTGGAGTGAGGCCCGCAGTGTCCTCACTGTGGTACCTGCCGTGGCTCAGAGCAGGCGCCAGTGGCGGTCGAGGGCGAGGAAGACGCGGTCGGTGTAGCGGTGGCTGCCGAGGCTGCCGTTGTAGCGCATCAGCGCGCGGGTAATGTTGCCGTTTTCCCTGTCGAGGTAGTAGCGCAGGATGGTGCAGCCCATGCGCAGGTTGGTGCGCACGTTGAACAGGCTGTCGCCGGGTTTGCCGATCTCGTCCAGCCAGAAGGGCATGACCTGCATCAGCCCCTGGGCGCCGGCATCGGAAATGGCGTAGCGGTCGAAACGGCTTTCCACCTCGATGACCGCCAGCACGATCTCGGGCATCAGCCCGGCGCGCGAGGCCTCGCGATGCACGTGGCGCAGCAGGACCAGGCGCTCCTCGGGATCGGCGATGAACTTTTCCAGCCGCGTGGACATGTCCACCAGCCAGACCTCGGCATCGAAGCGGTCCACGAAACCATCGCTGTCATTGACGGCCTCGATGAGGAGCCGGCGCAGTTCGGGATCCACCACGTGTGGCGGCCTCGACGGTTCCGCGGCCGCGGGCAGCGCCAGGCCCATCAATGCAGCGATCAGAAGTCGTCGGAACCCTGATGCCGGCATGGCATTCAACCCCCACTCAGCTTCTCGCGCACGAATTCCGCCACCTTCTCCAGCGGCACGTCGGTACTGTCGGCGTCGCGGCGGCCCTTGTACTCCAGTGCGCCGCGCTCGAGGCCACGGTCACCGACGACCAGGCGGTGGGGGATGCCGACGAGTTCCATGTCGGCGAACATGATCCCCGGGCGCTCGCCGCGATCGTCGTAGAGCACATCGATCCCCGCTTCCGTGAATTCCGTATAGAGCCTCTCGGCGGTCTCGCGCACGCGCTCGGACTTGTGGGCATTCATGGGCAGGATGGCCAGTTGGAAGGGGGCGATGGCCTGTGGCCAGATGATGCCCCGCTCGTCGTGGTTCTGCTCGATGGCGGCGGCGACCACGCGCGATACGCCGATGCCGTAGCAGCCCATGGTCATCACCGTGGCCCTGCCGTTCTCGTCGAGCACCGTGGCCTGCATGGCCTCGCTGTATTTCGTGCCGAGCTGGAAGATGTGACCCACCTCGATGCCGCGCTTGATGCTGAGCCTGCCCTTGCCGTCGGGGGAGGGGTCGCCGTCCACCACCTTGCGCAGATCGGCGACCTCGGGCAGGGGCAGATCCCGTTCCCAGTTGATGCCGAAATAGTGCTTGCCGTCCACGTTGGCGCCGGCGGCGAAGTCGGCCATGACCGCCACGCTGTGATCGACGATCATCGGAATGGGCAGTGCTACCGGCCCAAGCGATCCCGGGCCCGCGCCGACGGCGGCGCGGATCTCCTCCTCCGAGGCGAAGCTCAGGGGGCTGGCCACCTGGGGCAGCTTTTCCGCCTTGACGGCATTGAGTTCGTGGTCGCCGCGCACCAGCAGGGCAATAAGGGGACTGTCGGCATCCTCGGCGGCATGTACCACGAGGGTCTTGACGGTCTTCTCCACGGGCAGCCTGAACTGTCCGACCAGTTCCTCGATGGTGCGCGCTTCCGGCGTATCCACCAGTTTCATTTCCTCGCCCGGCGCCGGTCGTGCTGTCGCCGGCGGCAGCGCCTCGGCCAGTTCCACGTTGGCGGCATAGTCCGAGGCGTCGCTGAAGGCAATGGCGTCTTCCCCCGATTCCGCGAGCACGTGAAATTCGTGGGACAGGGCGCCGCCGATGGCGCCACTGTCGGCGCGCACCGGGCGGAAGTCGAGGTCGAGGCGTGCGAAGATGCGGCAATAGGCCTCGTGCATCTGCTGGTAGGTTTCGTTCAGCGAGGCCGCGTCGAGGTGGAAGGAATAGGCGTCCTTCATGAGAAACTCCCGCGCGCGCATGACGCCGAAGCGCGGCCGGATCTCGTCGCGGAACTTGGTCTGGATCTGGTAGAAGTTGGCCGGCAGTTGCCGGTAGCTGCGGATCTCGCGGCGGATGAGATCGGTGATGACCTCTTCGTGCGTCGGGCCGAAGCAGAATTCGCGCTCGTGCCGGTCGCGCAGGCGCAGCAGCTCCGGCCCGTACTGCTCCCAGCGCCCGGATTCCTGCCAGAGTTCCGCTGGTTGTATCGCCGGCATGAGGACTTCCTGGGCGCCGGCGCGGTCCATTTCCTCGCGCACGATGTTCTCCACCTTGCGCAGCACGCGCAGGCCGAGCGGCAGCCAGGTATAGAGGCCGGCGGCCAGCTTGCGGATCAGGCCGGCGCGGATCATCAACTGGTGGGAGATGGTCTCGGCGTCGGCGGGGATTTCCTTGACGGTGGCCAGCAGGTAGCGGGATGCGCGCATGGGGCAGGGTTCTCGTTCACGGGTTGTTTGTGTGGGGGAATTGTAGCGACTCGGCGGGCTTTTAGTGAAGGGTTTCGCGCGGTTATATTGTTCGCTGGACAGCCGCCTACTCGCCACTCGCTACTGTGTTTCCGAGGGTATGACGTTGGCGTCCTTGGGGACCCTGACCACGGTATAGGGAATGGCGGGATCGTCGGGGGGGCTGTCGGTGTACTGCCAGTTGCCGGCGGCGTCCTTCCATTTATATACCGCCGTTTCCTCGGCGGGCAGCATCTGGCTGACGGGCTCGCGCACCGCGGCGGGCAGTACCTGTCGCGTGTCGGGGAAGAAATACAGGCCGATGCCGGCGGCGAGCAGGAGAACGAGGAGCAGTAGCAGGAATTTTTTCATGCGCGGCACTGGCCCCTGACGATCTCGGGCGGCGTCCGCCTCAGAAGGTGCCGCCGTTCCAGCCCCACATGTTGCGCGGGGCGTCGGCAAACTCGATATAGACCCGCTCCGGCGTCACGTCCAGCTCATCCTGCATGAGTTGGCACAGGGCTGCCGAGAGCGAAGCGGTTCGATCACCGGAAAGGCCGATGCTCTTGAGTTCCAGGTAGACGGTGGGGGCGTCGCTGCCGGCAAACAGCATGGGCTGCACCGGATCGAGGCGTACCATGACATAGCGCTCGGGTTTGCCCAGCTGTTCGGCCACCAGTTGCGAGGCGCGAGGCAGGAGCGCCTGCCGCCGGGCCTCGTCCATGTCCACGTTGGTCTGGATCTTCAGGTAGGGCATGGGGCCGAACGTCGCGTCAGTTGCAGAATTCCTTGATGGCGGCCTTGGCTTCCTCGATGCGCTGCTGGCGCACGTTGTCGTCCACGTACACCACTTCGCCATCCTCGTTCTTGATGCGCCGGTAGACGGTGAAGACCTCGAGGTTCTTCTTGGCCCGCTCGCAGTTTTCCTTCTTGAGCTGCTGCGCACGGGCCAGCTCGGCCTGCACCGTGGGGTCGTCGGCCGCGGCCGGATCGGTGAGGGCATCGCCGCCACCGGCGGAGGCACCCGGCGTGGACGCGGGGCGGGAGGGCGCCGCGCGGCCGCTGCCGGCGGTGCGCGGGGTCTGCATGTATTCGTATTCGCCGCTCTCCGGCGGGGTCTGGGAATAGACCACGGTGCCATTCTCGTCGCGGTACTTGTAGAGTCCGGCGCCTGCCTGGGTGCTGAACAGCAGGGCAGCGAAGACCATCACGCCCAGGGCAGGCAGGAGCCGGCCGCGGCGGATGGGGTATCGGGTCGTCCGGGAAGCCGTCGTGTTCATCGTGTGTGCCACCGTCTTGAAAGCCAGTTGGATATCATGAGTATTGCAGGGCGCCTGCCCGTTGTAAACGGGAATTCTCTCAATAACAGTAGCTTAGCGCATAAATTTGCGCCCCCGGCCACCCTGGGGCAGTGCCCTGGAGATGCAAACGCCGGCCGCGTCCCCGCGGGGTTCGCGCGCGTGCCGGGACGGCGATCCCGGCTCCTGCCGGGGCGGCCGGCCAAAAAACCCGTACACTTTGCCGGAACACCTTGTCTGCGTTGAATTTTTCGCCCGGGTGGCTGGGCAAAACGGGGTGGGGATGCTTATAATAACAGGCTAATTTTCTCTCCCCGACCCTCCGGGCCGGGGCAGGGAGCGCGATTTGCGTGTACGACGCCCGTTCCGGGCGTTTTTTCTCTTGTGAGGGGCCAAATTTGTGGAACTGAGTGGCGGCGAAATCATTGTCAAATTCCTGAAGGACGAGGGCGTGGAGTTCGTCTTCGGCTATCCCGGTGGCGCGGTGCTGCACATTTATGATGCCATCTTCCAGCAGGACGACGTGCGCCATATCCTCGTGCGCCACGAGCAGGGCGCCACCCACGCGGCGGACGGCTATGCCCGCGCCACCGGCAAGCCCGGCGTGGTGCTGGTGACCTCCGGTCCCGGTGCCACCAATGCCGTCACCGGCATTGCCACCGCCTACATGGATTCCATCCCGCTGGTGGTGCTCACCGGCCAGGTGGCGCTGCCCTTCATCGGTTCCGACGCCTTCCAGGAAGTGGATTCGGTGGGGATCACGCGCCCCTGCGTGAAACACAACTTCCTCGTCAAGCGCCTCGAGGACCTGGCCGAGACCCTCAAGAAGGCCTTCCACGTGGCCACCACGGGGCGGCCCGGGCCGGTGGTGGTGGACATCCCCAAGGACGTCACCGATCCCGGCATCAAGATCCCCTATGAGTACCCGCAGGAAGTGCACATGCGCTCCTACAACCCGGTGGTCAAGGGCCATCCCGGGCAGATCAAGCGCGCCACCAATCTCATCCTGTCGGCGAAGCGTCCCATGATCTACACCGGCGGCGGCGTAGTGCTGAGCAATGCATCGCAGGAGCTCACCGAGTTCACCCGCGAGCTGGGTTATCCCATCACCCAGACCCTCATGGGGCTGGGTTCCTACCCGGCCACCGACCGGCAGTTCGTCGGCATGCTCGGCATGCACGGTACCTACGAGGCCAACATGGCGATGCACGAATGCGACGTGCTGATTGCCATCGGCGCGCGCTTCGATGATCGCGTTACCGGCAAGCTGTCGGAGTTCTGCCCCCACGCGAAGATCGTCCATGTGGACATCGACCCGGCCTCCATCGCCAAGAATGTCAAGGTGGACGTGCCCATCGTCGGTGACGTCAAGCTGGTCCTCAGGGACCTGCTGGCCGAGCTGCGCGCGAAGGGCAAACAGCCCGATGCCGAGGCCCTCGATGCCTGGTGGGCGCAGATCGAGGAATGGCGCAGCCACAACTGCCTCACCTACGACCGCGACAGCGAACTCATCAAGCCGCAGTTCGTCATCGAGAAGCTGTGGGAGGTCACCGGCGGAGATGCCTACGTGACCTCCGACGTGGGCCAGCACCAGATGTTCACCGCCCAGTTCTACAAGTTCGACAAGCCACGGCGCTGGATCAACTCCGGCGGGCTCGGCACCATGGGCTTCGGCATGCCGGCGGCGCTGGGGGTCAAGCTGGCTTTCCCGGACGATGAGGTGGTCTGCGTCACCGGCGAGGCCAGCATCCAGATGTGCATCCAGGAACTGTCCACCGCCATGCAGTACCGGTTGCCCATCAAGGTGGTCAATCTCAACAACCGCTATATGGGCATGGTGCGCCAGTGGCAGGAGTTCTTCTACGAGAGCCGCTACTCCCATTCCTATGTCGAGGCCCTGCCGGACTTCGTCAGGCTCGCCGAGAGCTACGGCCACGTGGGCATGCGTGTCGAGAAGCCGGCCGACGTGGAGGGTGCGCTCAGGGAGGCCTTCGGCATGAAGGACCGGCTGGTGTTCCTCGACTTCATCACGGATCAGACCGAGAACGTCTATCCCATGATCGCCGCCGGCAAGGCGCACAACCAGATGCACCTGGCGCCGCAGTGCAAGGCGCCGCAGTCGAGCGAAAGGGAGCTGGCCTGATGCGACATATCATATCCCTGCTGATGGAAAACGAGTCGGGCGCCCTGTCGCGCGTCGCCGGCCTGTTCTCCGCGCGCGGTTACAACATCGAGTCCCTCAACGTGGCGCCCACCGAGGATCCATCCCTGTCGCGCATGACCATCGTCACCACCGGCTCGGAACAGATCATCGAACAGATCACCAAGCAGCTGAACAAGCTGGTGGACGTGGTCAAGCTCAAGGACCTCACCGCGGGCGAGCACATCGAACGTGAGCTGATGCTCATCAAGGTGCGCGCCGAGGACGCCACGCGCATCGAAGGCTTCAAGGCGCTGGTGGCCAACTACGGCGGCAAGATCATCGACGAGTCGGAAGACATCTGCACCGCGGAGATCACCAGTGATGGCGTGACGCTGGACAGGTTGCTTTCCGAAATCGACCGCGATGACATTCTCGAAACGGTACGCACCGGCGCCTCGGGGATCTTCATCGGCGCCCGCAGCCTGCGCATCTGAGCGGGGACCCGCCAGGAATTCGTAATAAATCGACACCCATAAAATTGACACAAGGGAAAGCCATGAACATCTACTATGACAAAGACTGCGACCTGTCCATCATCAAGGGCATGAAGGTCTCCATCCTGGGTTACGGTTCCCAGGGCCATGCCCACGCCAACAACCTCAAGGACTCCGGCGTCGATGTCACCGTCGGCCTGCGCGAGGGTTCCGCCTCGGCGGCCAAGGCGGAGGCCGCCGGCCTGACGGTGAAGAATGTGGCCGATGCGGTTGCCGGCGCCGACCTGGTGATGGTGTTGACCCCGGACGAGTTCCAGGCGCAGCTCTATAAGTCTTCCATCGAACCCAATCTCAAACAGGGCGCGACGCTGGCCTTCGCCCACGGCTTCGCCGTGCATTACAACCAGATCGTGCCACGCAGCGACCTCGACGTCATCATGATCGCGCCCAAGGCGCCGGGTCACACGGTGCGCAACGAGTTTACCAAGGGTGGTGGCATCCCCGATCTCGTCGCCGTCTTTCAGGATGCCTCGGGCAAGGCGCTCAAGACGGCCCTGTCCTATGCCTCCGCCATCGGTGGCGGTCGTACCGGCATCATCGAGACCACCTTCAAGGACGAGACCGAAACCGATCTCTTCGGTGAGCAGGCCGTGCTCTGCGGCGGGGCAGTGGAACTGGTCAAGGCCGGTTTCGAGACCCTGGTGGAGGCCGGTTACGCGCCGGAGATGGCCTACTTCGAATGCCTGCACGAACTCAAGCTCATCGTCGATCTCATGTACGAGGGCGGCATCGCCAACATGAACTACTCCATCTCCAACAACGCGGAGTACGGCGAATACGTCACCGGTCCGAAGATCATCAATGAGCAGAGTCGCCAGGCCATGCGTGAGGCCCTGCACAACATCCAGACCGGCGAGTATGCCAAGCGCTTCATCCTCGAAGGGCAGACCAACTACCCCGAGATGACGGCGCACCGCCGCCTCAATGCCGCGCATCCCATCGAGCAGGTGGGCGAGCGCCTGCGCGCCATGATGCCCTGGATCACCGCCAACGCGCTGGTGGACAAGAGCAGGAACTGAGTTCGGCAGGGGCGCGGCCACGCCCGCGTAGCATGACGACGGTTCGACTCTCCCTCCTTGCCCGCGAAGGGCAGCTGCCGGTGCTGCTCCTCGTCGTGGCGCTGGCGGTGAGCGGCTGGCTCGGCCTGTGGTGGCCGTTCGCGCTGCTGGCGCTGTTGCTGCTGGCGGCCCTGTGGATCTACCGCCAGCCCCATCGCCAGATCCCGGCCGCGCCGCTCGGCCTGCTGGCGCCGGTGGACGGGCGGGTCGTGCGCATCGAACGCGCCCGGGACCCGTATCTTCAGCGTGAGGCCTGGGAGGTGAGCATCGGTATGTCGCTGCGGGACACCGGCGTGGTGCGCAGTCCCACCGAGGGCAAGGTCATGCACCAGTGGCTGGACCGAAATACCGGGCCCTGTAGCGCCGGCTGCCTGGCCCACCACGTGCAGACCGACGAGGGCGACGACGTGGTGGTGCGCCTGCACCGCGGTCGCCTGCTGGGGCGCCTGCACGCCAGCCTGGTCAACGGCGAACGCGTCGGGCAGGGTGAACGCTACGGCTTCGTGCCCCTCGGCCGGGAAGTGACCCTGTGGTTGCCCACCGGGATCAGGCTGCTGGTACGCGAGGGCCAGCGGGTGACCGGCGGCGTCGATGTGCTGGCGGAACTGGTGCGGGACTGACCGCCCGCTTAAACGTCGGGGCGCATCTGTGCTAATGTCATGAAGCGGTGCCGCCGGCGCGGGATCGCGTCACGGGGAGGAGAGGATCATCAAGAAGAAGACAGGCAGTTACCGACGGCGCGGCATCTACCTGCTGCCCAACCTGTTTACCACCGCCGCCCTGTTCGCCGGTTTCTATGCCATCGTCGCCGCGACCAAGGACCAGTTCGAGAACGCGGCACTGGCCATCTTCATCGCCATGCTGCTCGACGGCATGGATGGACGCATCGCGCGCCTGACCAACACCCAGACCGAGTTCGGCGCCCAGTACGACAGCCTCTCCGACATGCTCTCCTTCGGCATTGCGCCGGCCCTGGTGACCTACGAGTGGGCCCTGTCCGAGATGGGCAAGCTCGGCTGGCTGGCGGCCTTCATTTATACCGCCGCTGCCGCGCTGCGCCTGGCGCGCTTCAACACCCAGGTGGGCATCGCCGACAAGCGTTACTTCCAGGGGCTCGCCAGCCCGGCCGCCGCCGCCATCACCGTGGGCATGGTCTGGGTGGGGGCAAGCTACGTGCTGGTCGGTCCGCCGTGGAACGGTATCGCCCTCGGCCTGACGCTGACCGCCGGGCTGCTCATGGTGAGCAACGTCCGCTACCACAGTTTCAAGGGTATCGACTTTCGCGGCAAGGTGCCCTTCGTCACCATTCTTATCGTGGTGGTGATCATCGTCCTCGTCTCCTACGATCCGCCGGTGGTGCTGTTCGGTGTCTTTCTGATCTATGCCATCTCCGGTCCGGTGATGACCCTGTTACAGCTTCGCCGCCGCCGCGCCGAGCGCGCCCGGGAACATCGCGCCCAGCGCAGGGCACAAGCCCCGCCGGACAGTGAGGAATAGCCGGGCCGCGCCGACTTCCCGCTTGGCAAGCGCCGCCGGGCGGGCTATAGTTAGACCCATGTCTATCGCGAGAAACAGCACTGCCACCCGGGCATCCGGCCCGAACGGTCGTCCCCTTGACGGGACTGCCGCCGTGCTGCCGCGCGCTCTCCTGCTGCTGCCCTGAGGGGCAGACAGACACTCCCACAGGTGCGCATCGGGCGCACACCCCAAAAGACCCACAACACGCCGGCCGCACAGGCGCGTGTTTTCAACTCTTTGCCGTGGCGTGCCATAATGGCCGCCGTAATGGAGCAGGACCATGAGCGACAGACTGATCATTTTTGACACTACCTTGCGCGACGGGGAACAGAGCCCCGGCGCATCCATGACCCGTGACGAGAAGGTGCGTATCGCCCGCGCCCTGGAACGCATGCACGTGGATGTCATCGAGGCCGGTTTCCCCATTGCCAGCCCCGGCGACTTCGAGGCCGTGCAGGCCGTGGCGCGGACCATCCGGGACAGCACCGTGTGTGGCCTGGCGCGTGCGCTGGACAAGGACATCGATCGCGCCGGCGAGGCCCTCCGCGAGGCCAACAGCGGCCGTATCCATACCTTCATCGCCACCTCGCCCATTCACATGAAGATGAAACTGCGCATGGAGCCGGACCAGGTGCTGGAGCAGGCGGTCCATGCCGTGACCCGTGCGCGCAAGTACACCGACAACGTGGAGTTTTCCCCGGAAGACGCCGGGCGCTCCGAGCTGGATTTCCTCTGCCGTGTCATCGAGGCGGTCATCGATGCCGGTGCCGGTACGGTCAATATTCCCGACACCGTGGGTTACAACGTGCCGGAGCAGTTCGGTGAGCTGATCCACAATCTCCGCGAGCGCGTGCCCAATTCGGACAAGGCGGTCTTCTCGGTACATTGCCACAACGACCTCGGCCTTGCCGTGGCCAACTCCCTGTCGGCGGTCATGCACGGTGCCCGCCAGGTGGAGTGCACCATCAACGGTCTCGGCGAGCGCGCCGGCAATGCCTCGCTGGAGGAAGTGGTCATGGCGGTGAAGACCCGCCGCGACATCATGCCCTGCAAGGTCGATCACCTCGATACCACGCAGATCGTGCCCACCTCGCGGCTGGTGGCGGGCATCACCGGTTTCGCGGTGCAACCCAACAAGGCCATCGTCGGTGCCAATGCCTTTGCCCACGAGTCCGGGATCCACCAGGACGGCGTGCTCAAGAATCGCGAGACCTACGAAATCATGCGAGCCGAGGACGTGGGTTGGACGGCGAACCGCATGGTGCTGGGCAAGCACTCGGGCCGTAATGCCTTCCGCACGCGTCTCAGGGAACTGGGCGTGGAGTTTGCCTCCGAGGAAGAACTCAACGACGCCTTTGCGCGCTTCAAGGCACTGGCGGACAAGAAACACGAGATCTATGACGAAGATCTCCAGGCGCTGGTCACCGAGAGCGGTCTCGAGGCGGAGAACGAACACTACAAGCTGGTGGCGCTGCATGTCTGTTCCGAGACCGGCGAGACCCCCGTTGCCAGCATTACCCTGCGCGTGAACGGCGACGAGCGGAGCGCCGAGGCGCCGGGCAGCGGCCCCGTGGACGCCTCCTTCAAGGCCATCGAGAAGCTCGCCGACAGCGGCGCCGAGTTGCAACTCTACTCGGTGAGCAACATCACCACGGGTACCGATTCCCAGGGCGAGGTCACCGTGCGCCTGGAGAAGGGCGGGCGTATCGTCAACGGGCAGGGTGCCGACACCGATATCGTCATCGCCTCGGCGCGCTCCTACATCAACGCCCTGAACAAGCTCATGGCGGGTGAAGAGCGTGCGCATCCCCAGACGGGAGACGTATGACGACAAGGGCGAGGAGCGCGTGGCGAGCAACGGGGGGCCTCCCTTGTTGCTCGCTGCTTTTCCTCCAGCATGATGGGGTATAGACAGGATCTTCCATAGTGCCTGATATATCGGAAAGACAGCGGCAATACCTCGATGCCATGGGGATCGAGGTATGGGTGCCGCGGGATGCGGCGCCCGAAACGGTCGCGAACCCGGTCGCCGCGTCGTCGTCGGCGCCGCCCGCCGTCGACGCGGACCCCGCCACGCCGGTGGCCACGGGCGGGCCGGATGTGGAGGGCCCCATCCACCGCCTCGACTGGACCGCGCTGGCGGCGCGCGTGGCGAGCTGTACCCGCTGCGAGCTGCATCGCACTCGCACCCACACGGTCTTCGGCGTCGGCAATCCCGATGCCGACTGGATGATCGTCGGCGAGGCCCCGGGGGCCGAGGAGGACCGCCAGGGCGAGCCCTTCGTCGGCCGTGCCGGCAAGCTGCTCAACAACATGCTGCGCGCCGTGGGCCTGCAGCGTGACGAGGTCTATATCGCCAATATCCTCAAGTGCCGTCCGCCGGGCAACCGCGACCCCGAGCCGGCCGAGATGGAGGCCTGCACGCCCTACCTCAATCGCCAGATCCAGCTGGTCAACCCGCGCCTGATCCTGGCGGTGGGGCGTATCGCCGCCCATTACCTGCTCAAGACCAGCGCCAGCCTGGCCAGCCTGCGCGGCCAGGTGCACCAGTATGCCGCCACCGGCACGCCGGTTGTGGTAAGTTATCATCCAGCCTACCTGCTGCGCTCGCCGGCGCAGAAGGGCAAGGCCTGGGCCGATCTGAAACTGGCGCGACAGCTCGTCGCAGGAAGCAGCAACGACACGGAGTCCTGAACATGAGTGCGGTATTTGAACGCGGGCCGGGGCGCCTGCGCGCCATGACCCTCGAGGATCTCGATGCCGTCATGGCCATCGAGGTGCGTGCCTATCCCTTCCCCTGGACGCGGGGGATCTTCCGTGACTGCCTGCACGTGGGCTACTGTTGCCAGGTGGTGGAATGCGAAGACCGCATCACCGCCTACTGCATCATGTCGGTGGCGGCCGGCGAGGCCCACCTGCTCAACCTGTGCGTCGATCCCGAGCTGCAGGGCTGCGGCATCGGCAGCGAACTGCTGGAACGCATGGCGGACATCGCCCGCCGGCACCATGCCGATACCCTGCTGCTGGAAGTCCGTCCCTCCAATACCACGGCGGTGTCCCTGTATCGCAAGCGGGGCTTCAACGAGGTGGGGCTGCGGCGTGCCTACTACCCCGACGAGGACGGCAAACGCGAGGACGCGCTGATCATGGCGCGCGCCCTGTAGCGGGAGGGAGATGGCCGTCATGACGACTCCCGCCGCCACGCAGACGTCTGCTGCCTCCACCGCCGGCGGCGCCCGCAATACCATCAGCCTGATCAGCGCCGCCGGCGTGGAGGTGGAGGAGGAGATCGCCGGCCTCGGTTCCCGCAGCCTGGCCTTCATCATCGACTGGCACCTGCGTATCCTGCTGGCCCTTGGCTGGGCCCTGCTGGTGATCGCCATCGTCGGCGGCGGTATCGACCGCGCGGCCTTCGACGCGGCCTTCGAGACCGAGGACTCGCGCAAGCTGGTGTTCTACGCGGGGCTCCTGCCCGCCAGCCTGTTCTACTTTTTCTACCATCCCGTGCTGGAGATCCTCATGCGCGGGCGCACGCCGGGCAAGCGCTGGATGAGAATACGCATCGTCGGCAACGACGGCCTCGCCCCCAGCGCCGGCGCCATCCTGATCCGTAACGTCTTTCGCATCGTGGACTCGATGCCCAACTTCTACATGCTCGGCCTGCTGGTGGCCATGATCAATCGCCAGCATTGTCGTATCGGTGACATGGCGGCTGGCACGGTGCTGGTATTCACGCCGCTGGGCAAGGGGCTGGACTGGGTGCCGGGCGAGGAGCACGAAGGCCTGGATCCCCGCGATCTCGACGTGGCGCAGGAACTGCTGGCCCGCTGGCCGGGGCTGATGCGCAAGGCGCGCATGGAACTGGCCGAGCGACTGCTGGCGAAACTGGGTCAGTCCTTGCCCGATGGCGACATGGAGGAACGCCAGCGCGACAGGGCCCTGCACCGTGCCCTGCGGGACCTGCTCGCCGGCAAGCACGGCAGGCCCGCGGAGGCCCCCGTGGCCAATGCCGAGGCGCGCGCCCTGAGCGCCTGGTTGCGCAAACAGGCGGAACACTGGCGGCGTATCGATGCCCTGCTGGAGCGCCAGAAGGGCCGCCGCGACAGCGATGACAGCGAGGCGCGCGAACTGGTCGCCGCCTTCCGCAGCCTGTCTCGTCACCTCTCGCTGGCGCGGCGCAATCTCGCCGAGACCCGCATCCGCCGTTACCTGGAGATCCTGTTCGCGCGCTCTTACGACGCCATCTACCAGGCGCCCATCTATCTGTGGGGCGAGATGGTGCGTCTCTTCCGTTACGATATCCCCGAGGCCATGTACGCGCTGCGCCGCCCGCTGGCCTTCAGCACCCTGGTCTTCGTCGGCAGCGGCCTCATGGGCTGGTGGCTGGTGGACACCTATCCCGAACTGGCCTCCCTGTTCGCCTCGGAACAGATGATCAACGAGGTACAGCAGGGCCGCCTGTGGACCGATGACCTGCTCAACGTCGTGCCCTCCTCGGTACTGTCGGTGGGGATCATGACCAACAATATCACCGTGACCATCATGGCCTTCGTTTTCGGGATCATCTATGGCTTCGGCACCATCTACATCCTCGGCAACAACGGCCTCATGCTGGGTGGGATCTTCGCCTTTACCAATCACTACGGCATGGCCGACCGGCTGTTCGAATTCGTCATCGCCCACGGCATGGTGGAACTCAGTGTCATCGTGCTCGCCGGCGCCGCCGGCATGAAGATGGGCGAGGCCCTCATCCGCCCCGGTAACCGCACACGCCAGGAGGCCTTCCAGCAGGCCGTCGGTCTGGCGGGCAAGCTGGTGACCGTGGGCGCCTTCCTGCTGGTGGGTGCGGGCCTCATCGAGGGCTATGTCTCCCCCGACCCGGCATTCAGCCTGCAGCAGCGGGTACTCATCGGCAGCGCCTACTGGATCTTCATGATCCTGCTGCTTTCCGGGCGCCTGTGGTCGCCGCGGCGTCGAACCAGTCCCGCGGCGGCATGAGGACCGGCATGCGACGCCGCCTGCGGGCCGGGACAGTGATGGCCCTGTGCCTTTTCCTCGGCGCCTGTGTCGCGGTGCAGGGTCAACTGGCGGGCGGACGCTATACCACCCCGGACGGGCAGTTCAGCGTGGCCATCCCCGCCGTGCCGCGCCTTGGCCTGGAAGACGGCGGCAGCGGTTCGCGGCGCTACGTGGATTTCTTCTCCGGGCCCGGTTACTGGTACCCCCACGGCCAGTACTCCGTGGAGTGGATACGCCTGGACGAGGCGCCGGACACCGCGCGCGCCTTTCTCGCCATGGCGAAGCAGTTCGTGCCGGCTTACCTGGCGCAGAACTACGGTGGCACTTTCCGCCTGCTCAGGGCTTCGCGCACGAGGGTCGGCGCGAAGCCGGCATGGCGCTTCGTGGCACTGGGTCAGGTGGAGGGACGAGCGGCGGTGTGGGTCGGCACCCTGCTCGATTTTGGCGACACCCTGGTGGCGGCCAACCTGATCTATCCCGTCGATGCGGCGCAAGTGCAAGGCCCCGCGCCCGCCGCGGAACTCTATCCCCGGGCCGATTACGAGTCCTTCGTCAACTCCATACAACGCAAGAAATAGTTTTTTTTACCACAGAGGACACAGAGAAAGAATACAAGTCTCTAACCGCGAAGGACGCAAAGATACGCAACGTAAAACATCGTTTTTTTCCTTCGCGTTCTTTTGTGAGCTTTGCGGTGTTTTTTGCAGGCTATGCGCAACCCCCCGGTAGGGATGTCTCTGGATAGCGGGGCTTCGCCATGCTTTGCTTGGCTGCGCCGGAAATGTTGATGGCTTGTTTCTCCGTGATCTCTGTGTGCTCTGTGGTTAGTTCCTTGTAAACAGATTTTCTAATCACAGCGCACGCGGATGACTGCCGGGAGGAGGTGAGACCAGAGGTCGAGGGGCTGGCCTGGGTCATGCAGGAGTTTGAGCGACGCAGGAGGCCAATGTCGAGGACACAGATAAGGAATACAAGTCTCTAACCGCGAAGGACGCAAAGATACGCAATGTAAAACATCGTTTTTATCCTTCGCGTTCCTTTGCGGTGATTTTTTTGCAGACTCTGCGCAACCCCGGTAGGAAAGTCTCTGGCTTGCGGGGTTTCGCCATGCTTTGCATGGCTGCACCGGAAATGTTGATGGCTTGTTTCTCCGTGATCTCTGTGTGCTCTGTGGTTATCCCCCTGATTCCATACTAAATCCGGTGGCGGGCGCGCAGCTGGTCGTAGCTGCCGAGGATGGCTGCGTCGAGCCGCTCGGCGCTGGCCATGACGACGGGGACGCCGAGATGTTCCAGTTGCAGGCGGGTGTGTTGCCATTCCTGTACCGTTTCCAGCGCGGCGAGGCTGCGGTAGGGATCGAGCCAGTTGCGCGCCGGCATGGCCTGCATGCCCAGGGTCTCGTCGTCGAGGATGCTCGCCACCAGGGGCAGGTGGCGGGGGCGCAGCATGCGCACTGCCTGGACCAGCTGGCCGCTGCCATCGGCATCGTCGAGATCGGTGAGGAACACCACCAGGCTGCGGTGATGGATCAGCTGGCGGACTTCCATGACGGCGGTCAGGGGGTTGGACTCCTGGCGTTGCGGGCGCAGTTCTTCCAGGCGGGCGCGCAGGGTGCGCAGACCCAGGTGGCCGCGCTGCTGGCGCGCCACATGGATGACGCGGTCGGAAAAGTTGACCAGGCTGACGGTGTCGCCATTGAAGAGGGCCTTTTCGGCAAGGCGCGCGGCGACGTTGGTGTAGTGGCCGAGGCGCGTCATGAGCCCGGCCTGCATGGCGCTGGTGCGGCCCGCGTCCACGGCGATGACCACTTCCAGGTGCTGATCCTCGGTCATCAGGCGTACCGTGGTACGCCCGCTGCGCGCCGTGGCCTTCCAGTCGATGCGGTGCAGGGGATCGCCGGGCTGGTAGTCGCGCAGGCCGAGCAGTTCCTGGCCGCTGCCCGTGGCGAGGCGGTTGGTTTCGCCGCCTCCCTGCTGGCTGGCGAGATAGAATTCGTGTTCGTGCAGGCGGTCGGGGATGATCCGCGTCTCGGCGGGCACGCTGAAGTCACGCGGCCACCAGGCAAAGCCGAAGCGGCCGCGCACACGCGCGCGTACCGCGTCGAGCCGGAGGACGCCGGGCTCCACCGGCGTCAGTGACCAGCTCACCGTGGCCTCGCCGCCGGCGGCCAGGCGCGTGCGCCGCAGTTCGGGATCCTCGGCGATGGCGGCGGGCAGGACGTCGAGGAGTTCCATTTGCGGTCCCCAGGCGTCGGCGTTGTGGATCACCAGGCGGCTCTGGAAGGCGCGGCCCAGGAAGATCTGCCCGGGCAGCTCGCGGCGCAGGCTCAGTGGCTGGCGTCGCGCCGTGTGGCGCTCCAGCCACAGCAGGATGATCACCGCTGCGGCGGGCAACTTCCACAGGCCGGCATAGATCGCCGGCCCCCACTCGCCGATGACGCCGAGGGCGACGATGAATACCGCCAGGGTATAACTGCGGGCGGTGAGGTTCATTCGCGCGGGATACTCACCTGGTCGAGGAGATTGGCGAGGATGTCGCCGGCCTCGATGCCTTCCAGCGCGGCATCGGGGGTCAGCATCAGGCGATGCGCGAGTACCGGTTCGATCATGGCGCGCACGTCGTCCGGGGCGACGAAGCCGTTGCCGTTGAGCGCGGCCCGCACACGCGCGCAACGCATGAGACCCAGTACGCCGCGGGTGGAGAGGCCGAGACTGACGCGCGGGTGGGTGCGCGAGGCCGAGGCCAGTTCCACGCAATAGGCATAGACATTGTCGGCGATGTGTACCTCGCTGACCTGCTGGCGCGCCTCTTCCAGCAGGTCGCCGGCCAGGGGCGTCAGCGTGACGTCCGCGCGATGGCCGCCGCTGGGTCGGTCATAGGTCTTGAGCACCTGGATCTCGTGTGCCTTGTCGGGGTAGCCCAGCCGAATCTGCAGGAGAAAGCGATCCAGTTGTGACTCGGGCAGGGGGTAGGTGCCCTCGAAATCGGCCGGGTTCTGCGAGGCGAGGACGAGGAAGTTCGCCGGTAATTCGTAGCTGCTGCGGTCGATGGTGACACGGCGTTCTTCCATGGTTTCCAGCAGGGCCGACTGGGTCTTGGGCCCGGTGCGGTTGATTTCGTCCACCAGCAGGACGTCGGCGAACACCGGCCCGGGAATGAGCTCGAACTCGTCGCGTCCGCTGCGGTATACATGGATGCCGGTGATATCCGCGGGCATCAGATCCGAAGTGCACTGGATGCGCTTGAACCTGCCGCCGATGACGGTGGCGAAGTTCTTCGCCATGAGGGTCTTGCCCAGGCCGGGTACGCCTTCAATCAGGACATGCCCCCCGGCGATGAGGGCGATGACAAGCTGTTCGATGGCGTCTTCCATGCCAAAGATCACCTTGTTCATTTCGGTCTGGACATGCTGGCCCAGTGCTTGCGCGGCATTGCTCATGACATTGCTTCCCTTAGTCGGTACATCAGGTTGTTGAGTTTGATGAGATTGATACGCTTGTTGGCGACGGCGCGTTCATGGAACCTGCGTAACTGCGCGGCGTCGCCGGGTTCTACCTTCGCCTGCCGTTCGATGAATTCCCATACCGGTTGACCATTCTGTGGCAGGCCCAGCCGGCGGCGCAACTGGTTGAAGAAATGGTGCAGCAGGCGCCGCGCGGCAGCGGCGCGGGTCAGGCGGCGGGCAAGGAAACCGCCCACGGCCTCCACGTGGCTGGCGAGGCGCAGCATGGCGTTGCGGCGGCGTCGCACCAGCATGCGGTTGGAGTGCCCGATGATGTAGATGACCCACAGGGCGAAGAGGAAGCCCAGCGTGCGGTAGAGGCGCGGATCGCTCCAGAAGGCATCCGGATCGTAGAGACTGGCGAGCCCCTGGTGGGTGTCATCGAAGATCACGTAGCCCCGACCGCGCGTAGTGTAGTTGACGAGATTGAGCAGCAGGCGGGCATTGTCGGCCCGGCCCAGTCGCGCATTGTTGAAGACGCTGACATGCCGGCTGATGAGGATACTGCCCTCGCCGTAGCGGTACTGCCACAGGGCCGGTGCGCCGCTTTCGCTCTCGCGCATCAGCACCAGTCCGCTGCGGGGGCCGCCGCGGCCGCGAAACTTTACCCATTCGGTATGACCCGGTACCCGCTCCACCGCCACCGCGCGAATATCGCGCATGAGGGGATGCCGCCTGTTGCGGGGTTCCAGGGTAACCTCCACGGGCGGGGCATTTCCCTCGGGGTCGAGCGTCGCCTGGAGTTGGCGCAGCGCCGCGGCTGCCCCCTCGTCCCCAACATCTTCCTCGTCGCCGGCCGGGGCATCGTCGGTCACTGGCGGGGAAGCAGGTCCCGTGCGATTTTTGCTCGGATCCGCTGTTTCATCGCTGAAGCGCAACTCCAGTGCGGAAAAGGGCTGGTAGAAATAGAAGCGTCCCCGTGTCTTTCCCACCCACTCCGGCCAGTCGGCGAAGGCCGCGAGCAGCAGGACATGGTTGCCGCGGCGCACCCATTCGCGCAATTGTTCCCCTTCCAGGTGACGAATGGCCATGCGCTGGGGCACGCTGATCACCAGCAGGTTGCCGGTCTCCGGCAGGTCGAGGTTTTCCACCAGGGTGTCGTAGCGCTCGCGCAGGGGCAGGACCGGGACGTGGAGGCGCTTCAACCAGTCGTGCGCCACGGCGAGACCGTGGTCGCCGCGATCCACGCTCGTCGGCAGGGAGACGGGTTTCTCCTCGCGTGGCGCCGCCGGCAGCATGAGGACCACCACGAACAGCAGGGTCCCCAGCGCCGCGAACAGGGTGAGAAGGCGTTCCTTCATGCCTCGGTCTCCTGTTCACAGCGGCGCACTACCGCTTCCATGGTCTGGAGGGCGGTCTCGTCCGGCTGCCAGGGACTGTAGAGGACACGATCGGCGATGTCGGCCAGTTGCCTGAAACCCGTGGCGCAAGGCGAGGAACGGCTCTCGAGCTGGTGGGCGATCTCCCGGTTGGTGCGGCTGGCGCTATGGGTAATGGTACCGCCGCGTGTCAGCGCCTCCAGGGCGTGGCGCAGAAGGGCGATGGCGCGTTCCCGTGGCGGCAGCGTCGCCCGTGTTTCCCGCGACGCGCGCGCGCGGGATCCCCGCTGCCGTCGGCGGCGAGCGAACAGGCGCGTGGCGCGGTAGCGCAGACGCCTCCACAGGCCGATGCTGCCGCCGGCGCGTAATTCGTTGAAGACGACGAACAGCGCAAAGGCGATCAGTAGAACGACCGAGATCTTCAGGATGAGATCCCAGGTTTCCTCGGAGAGTCCCAGCGCCTCGAACCAGTCTGCAATGGGCCTGACCGTGTCCGGATCGGTATCGCCAAGGAGCGAGCGAAGCCACTCGTCGAAGCGCTCGAAGAGCGAGGGCTCTTTTGCGGGAGCCTCTTCTACCGGCTCGTAGCTGGCGGCGATGACTTCCTCGAGCATGCCGCGGTCGAAGCGCCCGGTCCTGTCCGGGCCGGTGCGAAAGCTCTCCAGCGCCTGGCGGAGATCCTGTAGTTGCGCCAGCGACATCCTG
>JALTLF010000091.1 GCA_027005735.1 Chromatiales bacterium
CTGGCTTCGGTGGTGGTAGGCGGGCTGATCACCTCGACCCTGTTGACACTGGTGCTGTTACCGGTGATCTATGAGTGGATGGAAACCCGCAAGGAGAAAAAGACATGAAAGAGATAAAGGCATTTATCCATCGAAACCGGGTTGCCGATGTGTTGCGTGTACTCCGCAAGGCGGGTTTTTGCTGTGTTTCCGTGGTCGATGTAAAGGGAATGCTCGAGGCGCTGGACGCAAAGGAGCGTGAGTACTCCCTTGAGCTTGGCGCGGAGATGATCACCGAGGTCAAGCTGGAACTGGTGTGTGAAGACGCCGATCTCGACAGGGCGCTGGCACTGATCCGGGAAAATGCCCGCACTGGTCAGGCGACGTCCGGCTGGATTTGCGTCAATGATCTCAGCGCCGTCTATCCCATTGAAGGCTGAGTCCGGCATGCCTCCATCGTGTCGGGACGTCTGAGGCGCCGGCACAAAAAAAGGGCTTTCCTCGGAAAGCCCTTTTTTCTTCTGGAGCGGGAATACCTAGTGGTCGTGACCACCGGGGCCATGGGCATGTCCATGGTCCAGTTCTTCTGCCGAGGCCTCGCGCACGTCCACCACTTCGACGTCGAAGTTGAGATGCTGGCCAGCCAGCGGGTGATTGCCGTCGATGGTCACGGCATCGTCCTTGACGGCAGTGACGGTGATGACGACGTTCTGTCCGTCCGGTCCGGCGGCATGGTATTGCGCGCCGACGTGGATCTCGTCGTCACCGAACATGTCGCGAGGGACGTCCTGTAACATGGATTCGTCGCGTTCACCGTAGGCCTCGGCCGGCGCGATGCGCACGGAGAGCTTCTCGCCCACGGACTTGCCGGTCAGCTCTTTCTCAAGGCCAGGGATGATGTTGTGCGCGCCATGCAGGTAGACCAGCGGCTCGCGGCCCTCGGAGGTGTCGAGCACCTGGCCTTCATCGTTTTTCAGCGTGTAATTCATGGTAACCACCATATTTTCGGCGATTTGCATTCGGGTTCCTCCGTTGGATTGCGATCAGGGGCCGGAAAACGCCCACAGCACACAGGGAAAACCCGGCGGCGCGAGACGATGACCAGACATCAGCGGCGATTATAGCGGGTTTTTGCGGGGATATCTGCATCCACCGGGGGCCGGTCCCCTTGGACGGTGCGCCCCGGCGCCGCTGGGCAGACGTGATTACATGTCCTGCCGGTGCAGGCGGGCCGGCGGGATACCGGCATCCAGCAGGGCATATTCGATGGCGAGATTTGTGGTCTCGGGGCCGGCAAGATAGATATCGCGCTGCGCGAGGCCGGGGTTGTCCGCGGTGATCCGCGCCGTCAATGCCTCGGCATCCAGTTCATCGCCGATGAGCTCGGGCGTGTAGCGAAAGGCCTCGAAGGCATCGTCCCAGGAACGGAAGACGTTGCCGATGTAGTGTCCCGGTCTGGCACGTGACAGCCAGTAGAGATGCACCTCTTCGCAGGCATCCAGGGTCAGGGCATGTTCGATGAGGCTCTTGATCGGGGCAATACCGTGGTCGACGGCAATGAACACCAGTGGCCGCCGGATCTCGCCTTCGTGTAATACGAAATGACCCAGGGGGCCATCGACCACCAGACTGTCACTGGTGGATAGACGTTCGAAGACCGCATGGGCGAACTCGTCGTTCTCTTCATAGTGAATGTGAAACTGGATATTCATGTCGTCGCAGGGGCAGCTGGCGATGGGGAAGCTGCGCGCCTCCAGCTCGCCAAATTGCAACAGCGCCGATTGCCCGGCGAGAAAACGCAGGCGCTGGGTGCGGGGCGTACGCAGGTGAAGGATGGCGATGTCCGGGGAGGAGCGATCTATCTTGCGCACGCGAGCGGTGATCAGCTGGCGCGGGATGTCGTCCTCGCTGCTGGCCTCGCGTGCTTCCAGGACCAGATCGGTCACCGCCGTGCACGCGCAGGTGAGGATATAGCCCTGTTCCTTTTCAGCCGCGCTGAAGACATGGTCGGTATGCCGCAACTGGCGGGCCTCGCCCGAGAGCACGCGGGCCTTGCATTTACCACAGTTGCCGTTGCTGCAACCGTAGTCCAGGGCAAGGCCGGCACTGAGGCCGGCCTCGAGGATGCTGTCGGAGCCCGGTACGAAGAATTCGTGCCCGCTGGGGAGCAGGCGCACCTGGGCCGCGATCACGCGCAGCACCGAGTCTCGCGCGGTGAGCGCCGCGTGAGTCCGGTTTTTGCCGTCGAGCTGCGAGATTTCATCGTGTAGCCATTCGAGCATGGCCGTGAACTGGCCGGCAAGCTCGGGTTTCGTCCCGCGCGCACCTTCCGAAAGGCGCGACTTGATTTTTTCCAGCAGGATGACATGGTTGGATACCTGTAGTTTGGCCTCGGCCAGCTCAAAGGCCAGTTCGGCAATACGCCGGGAAAGCGTTTCAAGATCAGGCGTCGCCGTCTGATCGCCGCGGCCGCGCCCCTCTCGGGCGCGGACCAGCGCCTGTTCCACAATGGCCTCGATATGCGCCAGCATGGTCGTGTCTTCCAGCTGGATGTCGGGGTATTGTTCATGGAGATCATCGAGGCGGATCATGCCCTCGAAACTTTGCAGGCGCCCGTCCTGGACGCGTTGTTGCAGCTCTCGCCGGGAAGTACCCACAAGGCGGGCGGCGCGTGATATGCTTAACAGTCTTGGCACAATCTGCTTGCGTAGGCAATGAATAAGGGCTGCGACCTGGGCTACAATTACCAGCTTCACATCAAGCCTAGAACAAAATGCCACTGCAGGCAAAAGCCGGGGCGTTGTGGAATGACTGGCCTGTCGCAGGGACTGGTAGTTGGGAATACGGATGTCTGCCAGGATGTCCGAAAATTTGTGAGGGAATATAGATGAACGTCTTACGCAACATTTTTGCGATCTTTGGTCTGCTGGTGCTGGTGGCGATGCTGGTACTGGTCTTCTGGGTCGAGCCGGCCCTGATGCGTATCGGTGAACTCGACGAAGGCGCCCTGCCGACCTATTCGCGCATGGCGCACAAGTTGCTGGAGACCGGTAGCGCCGCCGAGGC
This sequence comes from Chromatiales bacterium, assembly GCA_027005735.1. Lineage (GTDB taxonomy): Bacteria > Pseudomonadota > Gammaproteobacteria > CAMYNG01 > CAMYNG01 > HyVt-448. The sequence continues at coordinate 3,046 of JALTLF010000091.1, forward strand.
CACGGTGGTCAAGGTCAGGGTCAAGGAAGGGCTGAGCGCGGAGGAGGTGGAAGATGCCATGTTGTCGGTGGCCACCGAGCACAACATCCGTGATGTCGGCAAGCTGCCGCTCTACAAGCAGGTCGCGGCCATGACCGGCAAGCCCTACCGCTTCATGAAGATCTACATGTTCTGCAATCCCCTGACGGCGGCGCGCATGTTGGACTACAATGATGCGTTTTCAGCCTATCTGCCCTGCCGCGTTGCGCTGGTGGAGAGCAAGACCGGGGAACTGTGGTTGTACACGCTGGACATGGATCTGATGATCCACGGAGGGCACCCCTTGCCGGAGGATCTCAAGACGGAGGCATTGCGCGTGCAGCGCGTCATCAATGACATCATGCAGCGCGGGGCGACGGGCGAGTTTTAGGCATGGGTAGCGAACAGGAGCGGGTAGTGTCCGTTTCCTGTCGCCGTCGAGGGTTTACAGGTAGAAGAACTCCATCTGCGTGCCGGCCAGTTCGATGAGGTCGTTTTCGGCGAGGGATTTGCGGCTGGTGCCGAGGGCCGAGCCGTTGACCATCGGCGCGTCGCTGGCACGGCGCAGCTTGCTGCTTTGCAGGCCGGAAATGGAATAGCCGTCGTTTTCGCGCGCGATAACGGCCATCTTGACACCGTTGAAGCCCAGGGTATTGAAGGGCTTGCGCAGTTCCAGCACCTTTTTCGCCAGGGGCCCGTTCAGCACGCGCACCGCGCCAAGGCGGCTTCCCTTGGCGCTTTCATCCACCGGGGTCCTGGTGTCGATTACTTTTGTGTCTTCGATCTCCGCCTTGATGAACATGGTCGGCTCGTAGTCCTCAACCTCGTCGGCATAGTAGGAGAACTGGAAGTTGCCCACCTGGATGATGTCACCATGCTTGAGCATGGACTTGGTGACGCGTGAACCGTTCAGCAGGGTACCATTGGTACTGCCCAGGTCGTCCACGAAGACATTGTCTCCCAGCGTCGTGACGAGGGCGTGGCGGCCGCTCACGGTGAGGTCATTGAGTTGGATGTCGTTGGTGTGACGCCGGCCAATACTGACACTTTCCTTGTCGAGGGGATATTCGCGTTCCACGACGCCATCTTTCGTCAGGATTAACTTCGCCATTTTTCTTCTACCTGCCTGCTCCGTAGATTAAAGCTGCTTGTTCAGTTATTGGTCCAGCCGGGTTGCTGGGTCGAATCCACGATGATTTCCTCGATCTCCGTTTCATCCGGCATATCGACGAATTTCTCGAAATCACGCTTGTGACGCGCCTTGAGGAAGGCATCGTCGCCTTCTATGAGGCCGGCGTCGAGCAGCCGTCGAAGCGCGGTGTCCATGCTCTGCATGCCCTGCATGCCGCCGCTCTGGATAATGTTATCCAGCTGGTCGGTCTTGCCTTCCCTGATGATATTGGAGGTGGCGGCATTGTTGATGAGGATCTCGATGGCCGCCACCCGCCCCTGGTTGTCGGCGCGCCGGACCAGTTCCTGGGAAATGACGCCACACAGGGAGGTCGACAGCATGGTACGAATGTAGGGTTCTTCACCGGAGGGGAAGACGTTGATGATGCGATCGACGGTCGCCGCGGCGCCACTGGTATGAAGTGTCGCCATGACCAGGATACCCATTTCTGCGGCGGTCACTGCCAGGCTGATGGTTTCCAGGTCACGCATTTCACCCACCAGGATGACATCCGGATCCTCGCGCAGGGCGGAGTGCAGGGCATCGGCGAAACTGCGGGTATGCGTGCCGACCTCGCGCTGGCTGATGAGGCAGTTCTTGTTCTCGTGCACGAATTCCACCGGATCCTCGATGGTGAGGATGTGGCCCTTGCGCTCGGTGTTGATGAAATCGATCATCGCGGCGAGGGTCGTGGTTTTGCCGGAACCGGTGGGTCCGGTGACGAGGATCAGGCCCTTGCGCTGACGCGCGAGGTTCTTGAGCACCGGCGGCAGGCCAAGGCTGTCCATGTCCTGCACCACGCTGGGGATGGAACGAAACACCGCGCCGATGCCGTCGAGATGGTTGAAGACATTGACACGGAAGCGTGACAGACCGGGGACCTCGTAGGCAAAGTCGAGATCGCCGTGGGCCTCGAATTCCTCCCGCTGGTGGGGATTCATGATCTCGTAGAGTAGTTCGCGGTTTTCCGCGGCCGTCAGTTCGCGGTACTTGATGGGGAACATTTCGCCAAACAGGCGGATGCGTGGCGGATTGCCCGAGACCATGTGCAGATCCGAGCCGTCCTGCTTGACGACCAGTTCGAGGAAGGAATCGATGCGGTTAGCCACGACGCGTATCCTAGCTCACCGCCAGGTTGACCTGCGGCAGCAGGTCTGGATCGGTGACGAAGCGTTGAAACAGCTTCTTGTCCGTGGCATGCACATAGGCGTCATCGGGGTCCACCTCCTTGGCCTTGACTGCTTCCATCAGCGCCTGATCCATCAGCTGCATTCCCTGTTCGCGGCCGGTTTGCAGGATGGAGGGGATCTGGAAGATCTTGCGGCCGAGGATCAGGTGGCCGATGGCCGGCGTATTGACCATGATCTCCACGATGGCGCGCCGACCGCGCCCATCCGCGGTGCGCAGCAGCTTCTGGCTGATGACGCCGCGCAGGTGCTGGGCCAGGAAGGTGGCGGCCTGCGCCTTCTGCTCCGAGGGCATGGCGTCGATGATGCGGTCGAGGGTCTTGACCGCCGAGGTGGTGTGCAGGGTCCCGAGTACCAGGTGACCGGTTTCCGCCGCGGTCATGGCCAGCGAGATGGTATCCGGGTCGCGCAGCTCGCCGACGAGGATGACATCGGGATCTTCGCGCAGAGCCGCGCGCAGGCCGTTGGCGAAACTCGACACATGGATGCCGACCTCGCGCTGGATGACCAGCGATTCCGCGCTCTTGTGCACGTACTCGATGGGATCTTCCAGCGTGATGATGTTCATCTTGCGGTTCTGGTTGAGCCAGTTGATCATGGCCGCAAGCGTGGTGGTCTTGCCAGTGCCTGTGGCGCCGGTGACGAGGATGATGCCCTGGTTTTCCTGCAGGAAGTCGTTGACGACTGGCGGCAGGTTGAGGTCGCTGAGGGTCGGGATCTCCGGGGCGATGACACGCAGCGTGACACCGATCCCCGTCACCTTGTGGAACAGGTTGGCGCGGAAGCGGCCGACTTCGGGATCCTCGTAGGAAAAGTCGAGGTCGTTGCCGTCGGCGAACAGGGCGCGTTGCTCGGGAGTGAGGATCTCGTCGACGAGATCGGTGAGTTCCTCGTCGGTGAGTTCGCGGTACTTGATGGGCGTCAGCTCGCCGTGCAGGCGCAGCATGGGCGGCGCCCCCACCGCGAGGTGGATGTCCGAGCACCCCTGTTCACGTCCCAGCTTCAGAAAAGCATTGATTCTTGGCATCACCCACCCGCCTTGATGAGGGCCCTGGCCAGATCGCCGCGCAGCTCGTCCACGGTCTGGTAGCGCCGGTCCGGATTGACCGACATCGCCTTCATGATAATAGCATTTAATTCGTCCGAGATTTCCGGGTTCTGGCTCTTCGGTGGTTTGGCCTTGCCTTCCACGTGCTGGAAGAGGATGGCCATGGAGTCCTTGCCGCGATAGGGCGGTTTCCCGGTAAAGACCTCGTACATAAGCACGCCGAGGCTGTAAATGTCCGTGCGTGCGTCGATTTTCTTGTCCCGTACCTGTTCCGGGGCCATGTAGGTGGGCGTGCCCACCAGCACGCCGCTGCGCGTGAGGCGTGCATCGGTATGGCTGGCGGCGGCGGCGAGGCCGAAATCCACCAGCTTGACCACGTCGTTTTCATCGATGAGGATGTTGGCCGGCTTGATGTCGCGATGTACCACGCCCGCGCGGTGGGCGTAGCTGAGGCCATTGCAGACCTCGATGAGGATCTTGATCATGCGTGCGTGGTCACCGGTCTTCTTTGCCTTGATCTCGTAGCCCAGTGAGTGGCTGTCGAAATACTCCATGGAAATGGCGCAGGACTTGCCGATGTTGATGAAGTCGAAGATGCGAATGACGTTCTCGTGGGTGATCTTGCGCGCATAGCGCAGCTCCTGGACGAAGCGCTGGATGATGTGCTTGTCCGAGGCCACCTGGGCATTGAGGAACTTGAGGATGATTTCCTCGTCCACCATGGCGTCATGTACCAGCATCACCACGCCGAAGGCGCCTTCGCCCACCTTGCGGATGACCTTGTAGCGGTTGTCGATCATGACGCCGGGCTTGAGCTCGGCGGGGTCGATGAAGCCGCCCCCGTGGGCTGTCTCCGGGGTCGTCTCGGCGGGTTTCGTACCGCTCTGGATGAGTGTCGCGTCGGTGGGTCCCTGCGGGGCGGGATTCCGCGCCCGTGACGGGTTGGAGCCGGAGGCGACGAACTGGGTGGGCGCGTTCTCGATATCGTCGAGGTTGGTGGGCGCGTCGGCCGGCGGCGGCGCCACATCGTAGCCGGCAAGCTTGGACATCAGTGCGCTGCGCACGCTGTCGTCGAGATAGTCGGCCTGCTGGATCATGCTGTTGAGCGTCTCCGGCTCGGCGAGTTTCTTCAGGCAGGCTATGCCGACCTTTTCCGATTCGGGGTGGCCGGCGACCATCTTCAGCAGGGCGGGGATGGCGCGCTGGTCGCCCATGCCGGCGAGGGCGTCGGCGGCACGCTCGCGCACCCACCAGTCGCTGTCGTCGAGGGCGGCCACGAGATGATCGAAGGCGCGCTCGTCCTTGATACTGTTGAGGATTTCCACCGCGGTGCGGCGCAGGAACTCGTCCTTTTCCTTGATGAGTTCGAGTACCGCGGCGATCACCTTGGGACCGCCGATGGAACCGAGGGCGTCGGCGGCGCGGGCGCGGATCCACCAGTCGGCATCGCGCAGGGCATTGAGCAGATCCTTGACGGCGCGCTGGTCGCCGATTTCGTTGAGCACCTCCACCGCTGCGCGGCGCACGTATTCCGACTCGTCCTGGAGGATCTCGATGAGGTGCCCCACGGTATCGGGATCGCGGATGCGGCTGAGGGCCTCGATGGCCTTGTTCTGGGTGGTGATGTCCGGATCGCGCAGCAGTTTCACCAGCGGCTGGGACGGTACGCGCGCGGTCATGCGCCCAAGGGCGTCCACGGCTGCCTGGCGCACGTGCTTTTGCTTGTCGCCGAGCATCTTCAGCAGGGCATCGCGTACCGCCATGTTGTCCTTGAACTGGGACAGGACCTTGATCAGCTGGACGCGGATGTTGGGATCGGGGTGCTCGATGAAACGCAGCAGGTCCGGAATGGAACGCTCGTCGGCGACATATTCCAGCACTCGGAAGGCCATCTGTTGCGCGGCCTTGCTGCCCTCGGCCAGCTGTTCGAAGAGTCTGGCGGGCTGTACCCGCTCCTTGTGTGCGACGATGATCTGCAGCAGGGCATTCTTCGGGATCTCGGGATCGTCGAGCAGCTCGAACAGGCGGTTGACGTCGTAGGTGTTCGACTGCGCCATGATCTGGCTGATGTGGGTCATGACGCGGTTGTTGGGATGCGCCAGACCGTCGGTGTAGTGGTGCAGGCTGGCGTTGTCGAGACCGGTAGTCAGCAAGTTGAGGATGTGGGGGTTCTTGCTGTCCTCCTCGAGGGCATCGATGAGCTTCGGCACGGCACTGGCGCCGATCTGCTTGAGACTGCTGACCGCCTCCTTGATCTCGGCAGGCGAGGCGCCGTCGTCATCCAGCAGGATGTTGATTGCCTTGTTGGCCTTGAGGCCTTTCAGTAATGCCATCTACAACTGTACCCGGAGACTGTCCGTGTTATCCCTTGCCGGCGCTCAATCGATCTGCCGGACGTGAATGATGTATGACTTGTTGACGAGCAAGGTCTCTTCTACCGTGACCAGGCGCAAAAAGGGGTTACCGTCCGCATTCAGATAATCGAACAGGCGGGCATAGCCCGCCGGCAGGGTCTCGCGGATCTGGCCGCTCAGGATGGAACCGTCCATCATGTGCAATTCGCAGGCGATGACGGTGGTGTCCTTGCTGATCGTCTGCGCCGGTTCGTCTTCCTCGTAACTGACGCGAATAATGGACGCGCGGTTGTAGAAGCGCAGTTCGTCGGGATGACGGCGCCTGACCACGACAAAGGGGTTGGCGCGATTGAGCACCGCCAGGGGTTGTTCCCGCCCCTGGTGGGCCTCGCTCTGTTCGCTGACAAACAGCGCACCAATGACCTGTCCCTCAGGATGAACCCAGAGGCGGACCTCCTTCTGGGTCTTCCTGATCTTCAATGATTCCCGTTGCACACGCGCTCCCTGGTGGCCATGAATGGGATTATTTCCTTATTATATCGGCATAATCTGATTCTAACGACCCCTGCGTCATCCAACTACCTGAAAAGCAAACTTTTTTAGTCTAAAGGTACTAGTGCCGGCGCAGTAGGGGAAGGGGGGCTCCGTCTCGTCCGCCCGGGTCGCGGCCGCGTCAGCCTCAAGCCCGCGCGGTTTCGCCCGAAACAGTATGGACAGACGGCGCCATCTGTCCCACAGTGTGGATGGCGGAAGCCGGGATCGCCGTCAGCAGCCTTCTTCTCGAGATGGCCGGACATGGCTAACATACTGATTAATAAGGATAATAAATCGTTACCGGTGCGCGTGCCGGACAACGACCTCTACCTCGGGCGGGGCAGTTACGGCTTCGAGATCGTGGGCAATTTCGTCGGCTTCGACGATCCCCAGATCAGCCGGCGCCACGCGCGCATCCTGCGCCAGAATGCCCAGTACCTGCTGCAGGACCTCAATTCCACCAATGGCACGGTGGTGGGCGAACAGCACATCCATCCCGGCAGCTTCCATCCCCTCAAGGACGGCGATCGCATTCGCCTCGGCAAGACCGAGATCCGTTTCTCGCTGGCCGACGAGGAGGGCCAGTCGCTGGCCCTGCGAGGGCGGCGGGACACCGACGGGGAGCCTTCGTCCCCCCGGGGGCCAACCAGCGACTTCGAACTCGTCGCGGGCGAGGTTCCGGGCCTGGAGATCGAGGTGGTCGATTCGGGCGACGAGGCGCCCAACGTCAGCATGATGATCGATGCCTCGCGCCTGCTGCATCATCCCCCCACCGCGCGCACCACCGTCGGCGGGGAGAGCGGCGAGGAGGCCGGGAGCGAATCGAGCCAGCGCGAACTCATCCGCCGTCTCAACGCCATGACCCGCGTGAGCATCTCCCTTGGCGCCATCAAGGATGCCGCAGTGCTGTGGGCCCGCATCGCCGAGTGCATCTTCGACATCTTCGAGCAGGCCGACTTTCTTCACGTGGTGCTGTATTCGGCGGCGGATCACCGTCTCAAGCCGGTGATCTCCCGCCCGCGCCAGCGCCGCAAGAAGGCACAGGAGCGCAACACCCTGTCGCTTTCCTATTCCATCGTCAACGACGTGATCCGCAACAAGCATTCACTGCTGATCATGGATGCCGGCGGCGACACGCGCTTCAAGTCGCGGGAGTCGGTGGTGGCGCTGGAGCTCAAGAGCGTCATGTGCGCGCCCCTGTTGCACGACGACCAGGTGCTCGGTCTCATCCAGGTGGACACGCGCAAGGCGCGCAACAGTTTCGACAGCGAGGACCTGCACATCCTCACCGCCATTGCCGCGCAGATCGCCATTTCGGTGAAGAACAACCAGCTCTTCGAGGACATCGAAAAACTCTTCGAAGGTTTCGTCACCGCCTCGGTACAGGTCATCGAATCGCGCGACCCGGTCACCGCCGGCCACTCCTTCCGGGTCGCGGAGTTCACCCGCAACCTGGTATGCGCGGTGGACCGTTGTGACAGCGGCGAGCACCGGGAGACCCGCTTTGACAGCAGGCAGTTGCGCGAGATCCGCTACGCCGCCCTGCTACATGACTTTGGCAAGATCGGCGTGCGCGAGAACGTCCTGACCAAGGCGGACAAGCTCTACCCCCACGAGGTGGAACTCATCAAGCAGCGCTTCCGCTTCGCCGAGGCCTGCCTCGAGCGCGACAACTACCGCAAGCTGATCTCCCTGTGGGAGGATCCGACGCGCAGCTGCGACGACAGGGAGGAAGTCAGGGCGCGGCTGGCCCGCGAGCTGGCCGATGAAAAGCAGCGCCTGCGGCGTTTCTTCGAGCAGGTGCTGGAGGCCAACAAGCCCACCATCATGCCCGACCAGATCAGCGGCCTGGAGGACATCGCCCAGTACGTCTTTCAGGACGGTGAGAACCCGGTACCGCTGATCACGCCCTTCGAGTTTTCCACCCTCAGTCTCGCCAAGGGCAGCCTCAACCCGGAAGAGCGCATGGAGATCGAGTCACACGTCTCCCACACCTATGCCTTTCTCAAGCTCATCCCCTGGACCGACGACCTCGGCATGGTGCCCGAGATCGCCTACGCGCACCACGAGAAACTGGACGGCTCGGGTTATCCGCGCAAGCTCAGTGGCGCGGACATCCCGTTGCCCTCGCGCATCATGACCATCGCCGATATCTACGATGCCCTGACCTCCGCCGATCGCCCCTACAAGAAGAGCCTGCCGGTGGACAAGGCGCTGGACATCCTCGAACTGGAGGCCCGCGCGGGGAAGATCGACGCCAGCCTCTACCGGATCTTCCGCGAGGCCCGGGCCTTCGAGCTCAAGGCCTGAAGTCCTTCAGGGAATGCGCCCGCCGCGCAGGAAGCGCGGCTTCCAGTAGGGATTGTCCATGCGCTCGATGGCCACCCGCTTGCCGGAGGACGGGGCATGGACGAAGCGCCCCTGGCCGAGATAGATCCCCACGTGCCCCACGCGCGGCGTTTCCACGCGGAAGAACACCAGGTCGCCGGGGCGCAGCCGCGCGCGGGACACCGGCCTGCTCTGCCGGAAGAGGGCGCGGGTGGTGCGCGGCACGCGGAGCCCGGCCTGCGCGTGGCTGTAGTACACCAGGCCGCTGCAGTCGAAGCCGGTGCGCGGCGAGCGGCCCCCGTACCGGTAGGGCACGCCCACCTGCTGGCGGGCGATGCGCAGCACGCGCTCGGCATCGGCCCGGCTGCCCGGTGCGACGGGCGCCGCGGAACGGGGCGCGGGACTGGAGCAGGCGGCCACCGCGGACGCTAAGAAAACCATAAGGACTGCCGGGACGAGGTAGCGCCATGGGCGTGCCTGCAGGAAGCTGTCTTTGTAAAACATAGAGTTAGAGTGTCTATCTCATGCAGTTTTTGAAGTATAGACCAGTTTGGACCGTGGCGCGGCGACGGGTGTCTCCCCCCGTGATATCGGCCGCCTGAGGTCGGGGCTGCAGCATGGATCCCCTCGCCTTGCCCAATAACGCCCCGCGCACGGTGGTGGCCAGCCAGCCCGCCGCGGATCGGCGTGCCGCGCCGGCTTCCCCGCCCTCGCGCGCCACGGGCGGCGGGAAGGAGGGCGAGCAGGCGGTCCGGGCATCGGGTGCGTCGGGGACGCCGGGCGACACGCGGGCCGATGAGGCCCGCCTGCGCCACCTGCGCCGGCGCGACCGCGAGGTGCGTGCCCACGAGAACGCCCATCGCGCCGCGGGCGGGCGCTTCGTTCGCGGTGGACACATGGACACCGAGCAGGGTCCCGACGGCCGTCTGTACGCCACCGGCGGCGACGTGCGCATCGACGCGGCGCCCATCCCGGGCGATGCTGCCGCTACCCTGGAGAAGGCGGTGGTGGTGCGACGCGCCGCGCTGGCGCCCGCCGATCCCTCGCCGCAGGATCGCAACGTGGCCGCGCGGGCGGCGCGCATGGCGGCCCAGGCGCGCGCGGAACTGGCCCGCCAGCGCCTCGCCGGCGAGGCGGCCGCGCCCATCTCCCCGGCCGCGGCGGGCGCCGGCTTCTACGCCCGGCTCGCCAGCGAACCGGAGCCCCAGGCCATCGACCTCGTGGTCTGACCCCGGCGCGGCAGCGGGACGTTGGTATCGCCACCGGCCGCGGGATCTGGGCAGCAACGGCGGAGTTTAGTATGGTGCCCCCGGGCGGCTGGCCCCTGTCACAAGGAACATGAAATGGAACTGGGAACCCTCATCCTGCTCGCGGTGGGCATTCTCGCCGTGCTGTATTTCATCTACATCTACAACGGCCTGGTGTCGCTCAAGCACGGCGTCGGCAAGGCGTGGTCGGACATCGAGGTCATGCTCAAGCAGCGCCACGACGAGCTGCCGAAGCTGGTGGAGGTCTGCAAGCGATACATGAAGTACGAGCGGGAGACCCTGGAGAAGGTCATCCAGGCGCGCTCGCAGGTCATGCAGGCGCGTGCCGACTCGGACATGGGGGCGCTGGGCAAGGCGGAGACCATGTTGCGCGCCGGCCTGGGCAATCTCTTCGCGCTGGCGGAGAACTACCCCGAACTCAAGGCCGACCGGAGCTTCCAGCATCTCGAGTCGCGCGTCTCGCAACTCGAGAACGCCATCGCCGATCGTCGCGAGGTCTACAACGAGTCGGTCAATCTCAACAACGTGCGCATCGAGCAGTTTCCCGATGTCGTCGTCGCGCGCCTGTTCAACTTCAAGCCCTTCGATCTCCTCGAATTCAGCGAGGAAGAGATCCGCGACGTGGATGTCAGGGGCCTGTTTGGCAACTGAACCGCGCAGGCGTCGCACCGGCGCGAAAACGGGCATCGGCCCGGTTCTTTCCCGCCGGCTGTGGCACAATGGCGCGCCGGCGCCCGCGCCGCCAGGCCCCCGAGTCCGGATCCCACGCAGTCATGGCCCGTAAAGTCACCCGCAAGAAACGCCGCAAGACCGGCGGCAGACAATCCTCCCCGCGTCGCAAGTCCACCGCCCGCCGGCGCCATGCCCGTGGCGATGGGGGCAGGTTCCGCCGCTGGTTCCGGCAGGTGCCGTGGAAAAAGCTCTTCGCCGGCCTCGCCGTGCTGCTGGTCCTCTACGTGGGCTACCTCGACTACCGCATCCGCAGCCAGTTCGAGGGCAAGCGCTGGGCCCTGCCGGCCCATGTCTATGCGCGGCCGCTGGAGTTGCGCGAGGATTTCCCCCTGCCGGCGGCGCGCTTCGAGCGCGAGCTGGAACTGCTGGGCTACCGCCTGGCCTACGACACCCGCGAGCCGGGCACCTACAATCGCCAGCACCGGCGTTTTCGCCTGCACACCCGCGGCTTCGCCTTCTGGGACGACGACGAACCCGCCCGCCAGGTGGAGGTACGCTTTCACGACGGGCGCGTGGACGCCCTCATCGACGTGGAGACGCAACGCGCCCTGTCCCTGTTGCGCCTCGATCCCATGTACATCGGCGGCATCTACCCGGACCAGCACGAGGATCGTTTGCTCATCCGGCTCGACGAGGCACCGGAGGTGCTGGTGCGCGGGCTCATCGCGGTGGAGGATCGCCGTTTCTACGAGCACTGGGGTGTCAACCCCAGCGCCATCGCCCGCGCCCTGTGGGCCAACCTCCGCGCCGGCGCCACGGTGCAGGGGGGCAGCACCCTCACCCAGCAACTGGTGAAGAACTTCTTTCTCAGCAATGCGCGCACGCTGTGGCGCAAGGGCAACGAGGCCATCATGGCCGTGTTGCTGGAGCTGCACTACGATAAGGACGAGATCCTCGAGGCCTACCTCAACGAGGTCTATCTCGGTCAGCAGGGCAAACGCGCCATCCACGGCTTCGGCCTCGCTGCCCGGTTCTATTTCGATCGGCCGCTGGCGCAACTGGACAACGCGGAGCTGGCCACCCTCATCGCGCTGGTGCAGGGCCCGGCACTCTACGATCCCCGCCGCCATCCGCAACGCCTCAGGAAGCGCCGTGACCTGGTACTCAACATCCTCGCCGAGCAGGGCGTGCTGAGCCGCGCCGCGGCGCGCGAAGCCATGGCGCAGAACCTCAGTGTGGTCAGGCGACCTTCGCGCGGCATCACGCCGTACCCGGCCTTCATGGACATGGTGCGCCGCCAGCTGCGCCAGAGCTACGCAAAGCGCGATCTCACCAGCGAGGGCCTGCGGATCTTCACCACCCTCGATCCGCTGGTGCAAAGCGATGTGGAGGATGCCCTGCGCAAGCAACTGCGACGCCTGGATCGTGCCCGCGGGCTCGGCGGCAAGCTGGAGGGCGCGGCGCTGGTCACCAGTACCACCGGTGGCGAACTGCTGGCCGCGGTGGGCGGGCGCGAGGTACGCTTCGCCGGCTTCAATCGCGCCCTGGACGCGCGCCGCCAGGTGGGCTCGCTGGTCAAGCCGGTGGTCTATCTCACCGCCCTCATGGAACGGCCCGGCACCACGCTGGTGAGCCCGGTGAGCGACACGCCCATTCGCATCCAGGGGCCCAACGGCGACATCTGGAGCCCGCAGAACTACAACAAGGTCTCCCACGGGGTGGTGCCGCTGTATGTGGCCCTGACGCGCTCCTACAACCAGGCCACGGTGCGCCTCGGCATGCAGGTGGGCGTGGACCGCGTGGTGGCCATGTTGCGCCGCCTCGGCCTGCCGCGCGATGTACCCGCCTACCCGGCGCTGCTGCTCGGCAGCCAGACCCTGAGTCCGCTGGAGGTGACGCAGATCTACCAGACCTTCGCCGCCGAGGGCTTTCGCAGTCCCGTCACCGCCATCCGCGAGGTCCTCACCGCCGAGGGCGAGCCCCTGCAACGCTACCCGCTGGACGTGGCGCCGGCGGTGGATCCCCTGCAGGTGCGGATCCTCAACAGCGCCCTGCGCGAGGTGATGCGCCACGGCACCGGCGCCAATGCGGTAAACTGGTTCCCCGACGCGGCGGGCTTCGCCGGCAAGACCGGCACCACCAACGATCTGCGCGACAGCTGGTTCGCCGGCTTCGGTCGCGAGCACCTCATGGTGGTGTGGCTCGGCGCCGACGACAACCGCTCCATCGGCCTCACCGGCGCCAGCGGCGCGCTGGCGGTGTGGAGCGATGCCATGGCGCGCATGGGCGGCCCGCCGCTGGATCCCCTCGGCGGCGAGCAACTGGTGCTGCGCTGGGTGGAACCGGTCAGCGGCCGGCGCGTGGGGGCCTCCTGCCCCGAGGCCGCGCAGCTCGCCTTTCTGCCGGGTACCGAGCCACAGGAGGCGGGGCGCTGTCCCTCCCGCGAGGATGCCGACTGGACCGAGCGCGCCATGGACTGGTTGCGGGGCCTGCTCGACTGAGGATTTGCACACACAGAGGTATTCGATGGTTTTGTTACGCCAGGCAGGTCTCCGCTTGTGGGGGGCGCTGATCCTGTTGACCATGCTGGCCGGCTGCGTTACCAACCCGGCCCGCGACGGTTTTGCGCCGGGTGGCGAGGCCGCCGGCGGCACGGTGATCGCCCCGCGCCGGGGCACCAGCGCCGCGGTGCTCGATCTCCTCGAGCGCGCGCGCGCCGCCTCGCGGCGCGGCGAGTTGCACAAGGCCGAGGCCCTGCTCGAGCGCGCCATCCGTATCGAACCGAAGAACCCCGTGTTGTGGCACTACATGGCCAAGGTCCACCTGCATCGCGGACGCGCCCGGCGCGCGGCGGGCCTGGCGGCCCGCTCCAACAGCCTTGCCGGGGACGACGCCACCCTGCGCGCCGACAACTGGCGCATCATTGCCCATGCCCGCCAGGCCATGGGCGATCCCGCCGGCGCCCGCGCCGCCCAGGCGCGGGCCGCGCAGCTCGCCGGGGATCGCTGAGCGCGTGCGCCGCTGTCCGCGCTGCGCGATGCCCATCCGTCTCGGTCCGAGACGGCGGCGCGGTGACAACTGGCGGTGAAAACGTGCGAGAATAGGGCCATGGGGCGAGACAGCGACATCACAGCCCGCCGGCCGGGAACACGCCCATGAGCCTGCTCGACGTCGACAAGCTCATGGCCGAGGCGCGGCGCCTTGCCGCCGAGTACCGGCGCACCACCGGCCAGTCGCTGGGGATCTCCGGGCAGATCGCCAAGCACGATGCCTGTCGCCTGCTGGACCTGGAGGCCCCCGACAGCCCGCCCGGCGGTTACGATGCCGTGGGCCGTCACGGTCACCGCGCGGGGCAGCGTATCCAGATCAAGGGTCGGGTGATCTTCGACGAGAGCAAGGGCGGGCAGCGTCTCGGCCAGCTCAAGACCAATGCCGACTGGGACATGCTGGTGCTGGTGCTGATGGACGAGAACTTCGAGCCCTTCGAGATCTACGAGGCCACCCGCGAAGAAGTGGAAGACGAGCTGGAAGCGGGCACCAGTCCGGCGCGCAAGAAGCGTGGCGCCATGTCCGTGGCGCGCTTTCGCAAGTTCGCCCGCCGCGTGTGGGACCGCGAGGCGGGGTGCCTCGACGCGGATCGCCGGGAAAACCGGGCAGGGGGCTGAGGCCGTGGCCGCGAACCCGTACCCCGTCATCCGGCCGGCCAGCTGAGGATCCCCCGCGCCTTTTCCATGTCATCCGCCACCTCATCATCGCCGTCCACCCTGCTGGGTCCCGACGGCCCGCTGGCCGGCGCCATTGCCGGTTTCGCGCCCCGCGCGCAGCAGCAGGCCATGGCCGAGGCGGTGCTCGCCGCCATCCGGGAGAAGGACGTGCTGGTGGCCGAGGCCGGCACCGGCACCGGCAAGACCTTCGCCTACCTCGTGCCCGCGATCCTCTCCGGGCGCAAGGTGATCCTCTCCACCGGCACGCGCAACCTCCAGGACCAGCTCTATCACCGCGATCTGCCCGCCGTGCGCGACGCGCTGGGCCGCCCGGTGGAGATCGCCCTGCTCAAGGGGCGGGCCAACTACCTCTGTCGCCATCGCCTCGAACTGGCCGTCGGGGAAGGGCGCTATCGTTCCCGCGCCGAGGCCGACAAGGTGATGCGCATCCGCGACTGGGCGGGGGTGACGCACCGGGGGGACATCGCCGAATGCGTGGCGGTGCCGGAGAACGATCCCGTGTGGCCGCTGGTGACCTCTACCTCGGACAACTGCGCCGGCAGCGAGTGCGCCCATTTCGATGACTGTCACCTGACGCGCGCGCGCCGCGCGGCGCAGGCCGCCGACATCGTCGTCATCAATCACTACCTGCTGTTCGCCGACATGGCCCTGCGCGACGAGGGTTTCGGTGAACTGTTGCCGGCGGCGGATGCCTTCGTCATCGACGAGGCCCACCAGATCCCCGAGGTGGCCTCGGCCTTCTTCGGTCTCGCCGTTTCCTCCAACCAGTTGCTGGAACTGGCCGGCGATGCCACGACGGAATACCTGCGGGACATCAACGAGGATGCCGCCTTTGCCGGTGTCTGCGAACGCCTGAAAAAGGCCGCCCAGGATCTGCGCCTGGCCTTCGGCCGGACCCAGCGCCGCGGGGCCTGGAAGGAACTGGAGCAGCAGCGTGACTTCGCCACGCTGCGGGACAATCTCACGGCGGCCCTGGGGGCCCTGCACGGGGCACTCAGGCCCATGGCCGAGCGCAGCAAGGGGCTGGCGCAGTGCGCCGCGCGCGCCGCGGATCTGGAAGGGCGTTTCGCGCAGGTCTTCGATGCCGCGCCGGAGGGTTTCATCCACTGGTTCGACGTGCATCGCCGCTCGGTGTCCTTCCACCTCACGCCCATGAACATCGCCGAGCCCTTTCGCGCGCAGATGGAAGAACTGGGGGGCGCATGGATCTTTACCTCCGCGACCCTCACCGTGGATCACAGCTTCCGCCACTTCAACGCGGGCCTGGGACTCGAGGATCCGCGCTGCGAGAGCTGGGAGAGTCCCTTCGACTTCAGTCACCAGGCGCTGCTCTACCTGCCGCGCATCGAGGCCGAACCCAACGCGCCGCACTACACCGGCGAGGTCATCGCCGTTGCGCGCCGGCTCATCGAGCTGGCGCAGGGCAGCACCTTCCTGCTGTTCACCAGTCATCGCGCCCTCAGGGAAGCGGCGGCGGAACTCACCGGGCTGGACTACCCCGTGCTGGTGCAGGGCGATGCGCCGCGCGACGTCCTGCTGGCGCGTTTCCGCGAGCACGGTCACGCGGTGCTGCTCGGCACCAGCAGTTTCTGGGAAGGCGTGGACGTGCGCGGTGACGCGCTCACCTGCGTGCTCATCGACAAGCTGCCCTTCGCCTCGCCGGGGGATCCGGTGCTGCAGGCGCGCATCAACGCCATGCGCAAGGCCGGCGGCAACCCCTTCATGGAATACCAGTTGCCCAACGCGGTCATTACCCTCAAGCAGGGCGCCGGGCGCCTGATCCGCGACGTCACCGACTACGGCGTGCTCGCCCTGTGCGATCCGCGCCTCAGGGGCAAGGCCTATGGGCGGATCTTCCTCGACAGCCTGCCCGCCATGCCCCACACCGACGACATCCGCCGCGTGGCAGAGTTCCTGCGCCTCAACCGCCGCCCCGAGCGCGGGGGCGACGCGGCCTCGCTGAGCGCCTGAGGCGGGAAGGTGAACCTGCTGGCCATCGACACCGCCACCGAGGTCTGCATGATCGGCGTGCAGGCCGGCGAGCGGTGCCTCGGGCGGAGCGAGCGGGCCGGGCGCGCGCAGACCGAACGGATCCTGCCCATGATCGATGCCCTGTGCGGCGAGGCCGGCATCGCCCTGCGCGAGCTGGATGCCCTGGTCATGGGGCGGGGGCCCGGCGCCTTCACCGGCCTGCGCGTCACCGCCGGCGTGGTACAGGGCCTGGCCTTTGCCCTCGACATCCCGGTGGTGCCGGTCTCCAGCTTGTTGATCCTCGCCTGCACCGCGGCGCGGGTACATGAGCACGAACGCGTCATCGCCGCCTTCGACGCGCGCATGGACGAAGTGTACTGGTGCGCCGCGAAACGGCAGGGTGACAGCATGGTCATAGAGGGGAGCGAGCGCCTCACCGCGCCGGAACAGGTGGGCGCGGGGCTGACGGGGGACTGGCTGGGCGTCGGCCCCGCGTGGGCGGCCTACGGCCCACGCATGGCGGCGGCATCATCCTGCCGGATCACGCAGGGCGACAGGGATCTCATGGCCGCGGGTGAAGACGCCCTGCGGCTCGGCGCGCAGGCGCTGGCGGCGGGACAGACGGTGCACGCGGAACAGGCGGTGCCGGTCTACCTGCGCAACGAGGTGGCGTGGCGCAAGAGCACGACGTGAGACACGCCGGTGCGTGTTCCGTACCGTGACGGCGGCGTTAACGGTAGAGGCGGGGCCGGGATAGAATGCCGCCACAGGCCGCCGGCAGCGCGCCGGGGCGACGGAGTTTGGAAAACTGATCCAGGGTGACAAGCGATGACGAAGA
>JALTLF010000092.1 GCA_027005735.1 Chromatiales bacterium
TGCCTGTCGCCCGGCGAGATCCTCTTCGTCGATGATACCCGCACGCACGTGGAGCGCGCACGCGCGGCAGGCTGGCGGGCCATCCACTACGTGGACCAGGCGGATTTTCTCGCCCGCATCGGCGCGGAACTGGAATGCCCAGGGTCATCTTCCAGATCCCCGATCACCTGAAGTTGACCGGATTACGTCATCTGCCTGCCTCTCACCCGGATGGCGTGTACGGACCGTCAGCCGCAGGGAGACGTACATGGATGTACTAATGCCGCCTGAGGGCAGGATGCCCAGAGCGGCCGCGGCTGTCGAGCGTACAGGGACGTATGTGCCGCGTGTCTGTAAACGCCATCCCGGCGAGAGGCGATATCTGTAGACTGTAGTGGAATTCGAAACACGCATTCAGGCTCGTGATATCCTTGTATAAGCATTCCTGCAATTGACCGGACAATCCATGATCGACACCATCGACTCCCCCTACGTGCATGCCGGCACGGACGACAACTTCGCCCGACTGGTCCTGGAGAATTCCCGCCAGGGACCGGTACTGGTCAACTTCTGGTCACGCAAGGCCGGACCCTGCCTGCGCCAGTACCCCATCCTCGACAAGCTGGTGCACGACTATGCCGGCCGCCTGCTGCTGGTGAACGTCGATACCGACAATGAAGTCGCCAGCTGCCGCGAGTACGGCATCGCCAGCGTGCCGACGCTGAAACTGTTTCGCAATGGCGAAGTGGTGGAGACCTGGCACGGCTTCCAGAACGAAGAAGATCTGCGCAAGGTACTGGACGTGCACGTGGCGCGCGATTCCGATGCGGTGCTGGTACGCGCAGTGGAGACCTTCGCGGCAGGGGAGACGCGCGAGGCCTACGAGATGATCGCCGAGGCCATCGTCGAGGATCCCGTCAATCCGCGCCTGCCCCTGACCATGTGCAAGCTGCTGCGCCACGAGAACCGTATCGACGAGGCCCTAAAACTGCTCGACTCCCTGCCGCCCGATGTACACGGCCACCGGGAAATCGAGAAGTTTCACTCCCAGTTACGCTTCTTTCCCGAGACCGATCTTTCCCGCGATATCGATGAGCTGCGTGAAGACGTCACCGCCCACCCCGACGACATGGAAGCGCGACGCCGGCTGGCGGCGCGTTACGTAACGATGGAAGACTACGGCGCGGCGCTGGATGAACTCGCCCATATCATCGACACCGATGCGAGCTTCGATGAGGAATACGGCCGCACGGCCATGCTGCGCATCTTCGCCATCCTTGGTATCGATCACGAACTGGTGGCGCGGCACCGCGCGAAGCTGATGCGCTACACGCACTGATCACCCTTGCCGGTGCTCAGTGGCGGCTCGGCAGGAGACCGTCGGCCGCGGTCTCTTCCTCGGGCATGATGCGCTCCTGCACGAGACGCCACTTGCCGTCTTCCTCCAGCGCCAGCAGCATCTCGAGGCCTTGCGCGCGCACGGTACCGTCGCTGGCCTCCACGGTCTCGAAGGTCTTGAACATCACGCCGTTGCCGGTACTGGCGATCATCTTCAACCCTGCGTAGCTGACGCGCTTGAGAAGCCCCTCGCCGAATTCATGGCTGACCTGCTTCTTCCAGTCGTCCCAGGTGATGGCTTCCAGTTCACGCTCGCCGTGCAGACTCACCCGCTTCGAGATGAGGTCCATGTGGGCATCGGTATCGTGGGCATTGGCTGTCTGCGCCGCCTCGTCGAGCCAGCGCCGGGCAATATCTTCGGTCATGGTGTTGTCGAATCGGTTGACCAGGCAGCGTGGCGGAGGGGGGAGGCGGCACACCGCTGGCATTCACGTAAATTCCAAAGGGTTAATTACCCAGTATTTTACTAATAAATGACCTTATTGGTACATCAGAACACTTGAATATCCCTTTTCCGGGAAAAGCACTAAGCTATTTCCGTCTTTGGTGAGGGTAACCGCCCTTTTTTCAGAAACTTACCACCATGATGGAGAGCAACAATGCGTAACGAATCCGATGCCGGTGTCTGGCGCACCATGTCCCTGCTGTTCGGCGGCCTGTTCGCCTTTTTCCTGGTGATCGTCTTCCTGGCCCGCGGCCTGGTCTACTAAGACGACGATCCACCGGCGAAAGGGGGCGTCCGTGCGCCCCCGCGCAGCCTGTAGAGCCGACCGGGGGATCCCCGGCCGGCTTTTTTTACGCCCGACCATGTCCCGACCAACCCACGGAGTGCCCGCCATGTCCCGCAAGCCACGCCCCGGCGTCAGCCACCGCCAGCGTCCCCTCGACGAGCGCCTGCAACGGCTGGCGCGGCAACTCGCCGCCGGAGCCGCCATGAGCGATGCCGTCCTCGCCCAGTGGATCCGCCGTTACGGCGAACCGGCACGGGCGCTCATCCGCCAACACGGCCGCTACCACGCGGGCCTGGAAAACGCAGCCCCCCGGCACGACTGATCGTCCCCCCGGCGCCATCGCCATCCCCTGTGGCCGTCTCGGAAATAGACCCCTTTAATCAATATGTTAGAAATGCATGTGGCCGTCCTAGTACCAGACGGCTATTAAATGCGCCGGCAGAAACCGCTACAATGGGATGCATAAATGTGAAGTGCCTCACACTTTTTTTGTGAACTCTCTCATGTTTTTGTATTAGTGGACGCTAATAAAACCTGAACCGGCCAGGGAAGCGGCAGCCAACAACCCGATTCTAACCAAGAGAGCGAGCGGTCTCCCTGTGCGCCGAACCCGAAACTGGCAATCCCCCCCCATCTTCGTCCTTCTGCTGGTGAGTTTCATCATCGTCGGTCTCGTGCCGCTGGGCCTGTCCGCCCTGTGGCTCAAAGATCTGGCCTGGGAAAACGCCTGGCGCGAGATCAACGAGAAACACCGCCTCATCGCCCAGAATCTGGCGGCACCCATCTCCATCTACATCAACGATCAGCGCGCCGCCCTGCGCCTGCTGGCGCGGGAGCTGAACAACATGGAGGGAGACATCCCCCGGGCCGCAGGGCTGCAGGACGATCTGGCCTCCACCTTCCGGGAACTGGGCGGCTTCCGCGCGCTGAGCTTCGTCGATGTGGCCGGCAATACCGTCGCCAGCGTGCAGCAAGACGGTGAAGTCGTGGGTGCGACGGCCGCGGTTCCCACGCTGGCACCCAACTATCGCGGCGAGACCTGTTACGAACTTGCCATCGCGAAGGGCAGGGGCCACGTCTCGGGGATCAAGCCCAGCCGTATCGACGCCCGGCCCACCATCATCGTCTCGCAGCCGGTCACCAACGCGCGCGGCGAGCTGGTGGGCATTCTCATGGGCGAACTCAGGATAAGCATGATCGAGGCGCTGCGAAAGCGCATTCGCTTCGGGGAACGCGGCCATTCCGCCATCGTCGACCAGCACGGCCGCGTCATCGCCCATCCCAATCCCGACTGGATGGCCGAGATGCGCGACCTGTCGGCGTGGCCCATCGTGAAGAAAATGATGAAGGGCGAGACCGGCGTCACCGAATTCTATTCGCCGTTCATCGGCGACGACATGGTGGCCGGTTATGCCAGCGTGCCGGGCCTGGGCTGGGGCATCATGGTACCGCAGCCCAAGACGGAAGTGGCCCGCCAGGTGGATCGCATCATGTACGCCCATGGCCTGTGGAGCATTGCCGGGGTCATCATCGTCCTCATCCTCGCCTTCCTGCTGACGCGCTGGATCACGCGGCCGGTCAACCGCGTGGTCGCCGCCAGCGAACGCATCGCCGCCAACGACTACGAAGGGACCATCCCTGCGCCCGCGCGGAAATTCACGCCACGCGAACTGTGCCGCCTCATCGAGGTCATCAACAACGTGGTTTCCGGCCTGCAGGAAGAGCGCCGCGAAGTCCAGCGCCTCAATACCTCGCTACAGACTCGCGTCGAGGAGGCCACCAACAGCCTGCGCGAGGCCAACCTGCGTCTCGAACAACTGGCCAACGAGGATCACCTGACCCGCCTGTCGAACCGGCGCCATTTCGAGGAACAGGTGGAACGCCGCCTTGCTGGCGACGCCACGGACGAGATCTCGCTCATGCTCATCGACCTGGACAACTTCAAACAGGTCAACGACCGCTATGGCCATGCCGCCGGCGATCACGTGCTGAAGAAGACCGCGGCCCTGCTGGCCAGGTCCATGCGTCCCGGCGACCTGGTGGCGCGCTACGGCGGGGACGAATTCGTTGCCTGCTTCAACTGCGACGTGGAAACCGTCAAGCAACGCGCCAACCACGTGATGGCGGAAATCAACGCCCTGCACGTGGAATGGAACGGTGAAGTGATCCCGGTTTCGGTGAGCATCGGCGTCTACCACCACGTCTCCGGCGACGAGGCCGACCTGCGCCGCATCATCGGCAAGGCCGACCAGGCGATGTACGAGGCCAAGCGGCAGGGGCGGGGTACGGTTACCAGCATCGACGATTACACGGAACGTCGGCAAAACGGCAGCACGGGCGACAGCAGCCAGGGCTGATCGCCCCGAGGGCGTTCCCCCATGGGGACCGGATCCGGCGTCCCATCCCTTCCACATGGCCGGCCGGCGCGCGCTCGTGTACCGCCACCGCCAGCTGACGCAGGCAGGCCTGCCTTGCAGCCGCCCGTTGGCGGCCTATAGTGAACCCATGGGATATGCCAGGACATGCCGGTGGCTGTGGCGATGGCTGCGGTGGCCCCTGGGAGTATCAGTGCTGCTGTTCGGCGGGGTGATCCTCTATCTTGCCTGGCCCGTACTGGGCGATCCGGAGCCGCGTTTCCAGGCGCGGCATGGCGAGCTGATCGCTGCGCGGATCACGCAACACTGGCAGGCCGATGGCGCACACTACGAGGACGTGGAACTGCGCGCCAGCAGTGGCCTGCGGGTGCGTATCAATGTGCGCCGACCGGGCGGCGAAGCCGCCGGGCGCTATCCCGTGGTCCTGCTGCTCGGTGGCGTGCGTACCGGGCGGCGGGCAACCGGCCTCATCGACACGCCTTACCCGGTTGTCATCGCCGCGCTGGATTACCCCTACCGCGGCGATCCGCGCCCGCGGGGGCTCGCGCTGGTACCGAACATCCGTCACGTGCAGCAGGCGCTCATGGACACCACGCCCGCCGTCATGCTGACGCTGGACTACCTGTTGCAACGGGCTGACGTGGATCCGCGTCGGGTGGAACTGGTGGGCGTCAGCCTGGGGGCCTTCCTTGCCGCCACGCCCGCGGCGCTGGATGCGCGGGTCACGCGCCTGTGGCTGGTGCAGGGTGCGGGTGATCCGGCGCGTATCTTCGCCACTTACCTGGAAGACGACATTACCTCGCCCTGGTGGCGTCGGCGGATCGCCCGCGCGGCGGCCTTTCTCGCCAATGCCCACCACCTGGCGCCGGAGAGGTGGGTGGGGCGCGTCGCCCCGCGGCCCGTGATCGTCATCAATTCGCGCGACGATCCGAGCTTTCCCGCCGCGGCGGTCAGCGTCCTGCATCGCGCCCTGGGGGAGCCGAGCGAGATCATCTGGGTGCCCGGCACCCACGTGGCGCCCACGCGAAAGGAGGTACTGGACCGCCTGAGCCGGCTGGTGCTGGAGCGTATCGTCGCCACGCCGGACCCGCGTCCCGGCGGCGAGGGCTCAGGCCTCCTGCGTGGCGGCGTCGAGGAGTCCGTCGGGATCGGGGGTGGAAGCCAGGTCCCGTAACCAGGCGACGATGGCGTCGGATTCATACAGCCAGGTGGTGGAACCGTCGGCCTTGTCGATGCGCAGACAGGGCACCTTGACCTCGCCGCCGCC